>DATFWH010000318.1:0-4297 GCA_035259465.1 Binatia bacterium | reverse complement strand
CGGCGAGTCCCTTGAGCGCGTCACCCGGCACGCGCGTATCCTTGACGAAAGCGGCGGCCGCCCATTGGTAGCTGTCCTCCAGCATTTTGGGATCCGTGACCTTCGTATACTGCCCGAGCACTTTCATCGCGTAGCTCTTGTCATCGAAGACGCGCTTCAGCGCCTCCAGCGAGGCTTTGAGCACGCGCTTCGCCAGGTCGGGATTTTTGACCGCGACCGAGCGGCGCACCGCGAGGCCGTTCTCGACGAACGGGATGTTGAGCTCGCGCAATTCCTTCAGCCCCACGAGCTCGCGAAAGCCCTTGTCCTTGAGCATGAGGCTCTGCGGCGGCAGCACGGTCGCGGCGGCGACCGCGCCGGAGGCGACCGCGGCGGCGGACTCCGGCACGCCGCCGGTCTGGACGATCGTCACGTCCTTGGCGATGCCGGCTTTCTGCAGGACCGCGAGCGCGGTGATGTGCGTGACCGCGCCGAAGCGGCTGACGCCGACCTTTTGCCCCTTCAAATCCGCCAGCGTCTTGATCGAGGGCTGCGAGTAGATCGGTATCGTGAACGTCTTCACCAGCGCCGCGATCTGGATCACGTCGCCGCCGGCGATCACGTTCGAGATGATCGCCGGCCCGCCGATGCCGGCGAACTGCGCGTCGCCCGCGAGCATCGCCTGGATGATCTCCGACGAGGCGCCCTGAAAGAAGATCTCGGCGTCGACGCCGTACTTCTCGTAGTAGCCGCCGTCCTTGCCGACGTACCACGCGAGGCTCTCCCAGCCGATCGGCGAGTACGGCAGCCGGACTTTATCCCCGGCGTGGGCGCCGGCGGCGAGAAGCGAAAAGGACAACAGCGCGGCGGCGAGAAGGCGGCGTGGACGCATGGCGGGTCCCTCCTTCGGTACGCCGAAGTCCTAGTATAGAAATCGCCGCCGCGTCAAGGGAGGAAACGCGGCGCATCGAATCGCCGTCGCCCGACTCGGGTAATTTCCGTAACACGCATCCGCAATTTACCCGGTGAGATATTCGTTAGAGTATTGTGACCCATTGACAGAAACTAAATTCGTGATACGCCTCCGGTAAATACCCGAACAACGGAGGTGTCCATGGAGACGACGGGTCTTTGGAGGTTGAGGTGCTGCGGCTGCGGGAAAATCTTCAATCTCCACATCACGAACAAGTCGATGATCACCGATCTGATTCACTCTCAGCCCTGCCCGCTTTGCCATCGAGCGCCGGACCGCGACGACGCGAGCACCGGCTCCGTCAACTGACACGAGATCTGTGCGTATATCCCCATGGCGCGCGCCAGGCCGCTGCTCGCTTCCGGCAAGGGATACATTGTCGCTCCGTAGCGAGTCGGCCGCGGGCAAAAGCGGCGCGATGCGGCGGCGCTTTCCGCGCGGGAGCCGTTTCGCTGTTTTTAAAGAGGCGGATGCGCGGGCGGGCGGCGCTTACATCAAGCCCTTGACGTCGAGGCCGCCGATCTCTTCGAGCGTGCGGCCGTAGCATTGTTCCATCAGTTCGCCGACCTGGCGGCAGAACGTCGGGTCGCCGAAAAGCACGGAGGCGATGTAGGCTTTGCGGTCATGCTCCATGAAAAGATAAATCTGCGACAGATATCGGTTGTGCAGATTGCCGCACGAGAGGACGGAGTCCTTGAGGACGCCGATCTCCCCGCAGGCTTGTTCGCCGCCGGCGTCTTTCCGCCGATGCCAGTGCGGCGGCCAGTTAGGGATGCCGCGATAATTCATCAGAGGATGGTCGCGCAGCTGCATATCGTTCCCTCTGAATAGTATTTGGTACCGCAGTGTCGAGGGGGCGCGCCGCGCCGCTACAGCAGGCCCCTCAGGTCGAGGCCGCCGACCTCTTCAATCGTGCGGCCGTAGTATTTTTTCAGCAGCTCGCAGAGCTGGCGGCAGAACGTTCCGTCGCTGAAAAGCACGGCACTCACATACTCCCTGCCGTTGTGGTTCATGAAGAGGAAAAGCTGGGCCGGCTGATGGGGCGCTTCCCTGCCCATGTCGACCTCGGTGAGCACGCCGAACTCGCCGTGGAGCTCGCCGGCGTGGTCCCTGCGCGGAAGCCACCGCGGCGGCCAGTTGGGAATGCCGCGGTAGTTCATCAGTGGATGGTCGCGGAGAACCATTGGGGGTCCTTCCACTTAATTATCGCCGGGCCTGGTTTCGAATGTCAATCAGGGTTTTTCCCTAGCCGCGGAGGATTCCCTAACGGTTGGAGCCGCGTCAAGCCGCGCGCTCAACCCTTTCGCCTGAGCTCGAAGACCGGGTAGCGCGGCGCGAGCGGGCGGAACGCCTCGGCCGGGGCGCCCGGCGACACGGGAAAATAGCGCTTCACCGCGCGGCTGAAGCGCTCGAGGTAGGCTTTCAGGATCTCCGGCTTCTGCTCGTCGGGCAGCGGCACGGCGGCGAACGCCTCGGCGTGGACGCCTTTCTTGAGCACGACCTCGCCCGCGGCGAGCGCGTTCCGCGACCATTCCGTCGCGCCGCGCGGCGCGACCAGAAAGCGCCTGCCGTTTAAGTCCAGCACGTCGACCGGGTTCGCGTACTCCCGCCCGCTCTTTCGCCCGCGCACGACCACGAGGTAGTTGTGCGGCAGGGCGAGCCCGAGGCGGACGAGAACCCCGAAGAATTTGTTGAACCTGCGCTCGAAGGCGTTGGGCTTGTTGTAAGTCGTCGGGTCCATCGCTGAACCGTTCAGGGAGTTATCGATTTACGTCTGGTTCTCAATCGGCAAGATGCCGACGAAGCCGAAGAGGAACCTGTGCCATGCGTTGGTCTCGGGGTCCTTATGGTACTCAACTTTTTCGCCGTCGCTCTCCGCGGTCCACCGAAGGCTATCGTCGCCGTCGAGCGTTACGCGAAACGCGCTGCCGGGCGCGACGCCTTCGTCCATAATCTTCGCCACGCGGTCGGCGATCTCCGGGCTGTCGATCATCACGCCGATCTCGGTGTTTAGCGTCGACGATCGCGGGTCGAGATTGAAGCTGCCGATGAACACCGACTTGCGGTCGAACACGATCGCCTTGCAGTGGAGCGCCGCTCTCGATTTGCCGGAAACCAACGACCAATGTTTTTCCATGTCTGTATCCGGACGCAGCTCGTAAAGCTCGAAGCCCGCCTTGAGCAGCTTCTCGCGGGTGCGCGCATAGAACGCGTGCGCCGCGATGACGTCGCTGGAGGCGGCGGAATTGGTCAGCGCCCGCACCCTGACGCCTTTGGCGGTGAGCTGCCCCACCCTCTCGATGACGGAGTCGGGCAGAACGAAGTACGGCGACTCGATCAGCAGCTCGCGCTCCACCCGGCTCACCCGCTCGCTCAGCGCCTTGTGGATGACGCCGCTCTCGACAGGGGTGGCGACTCTGGACGGGTTCTCGACGAAAACGCGGCCCGGCCCCCAGATGAAATTATCGCGAATCTGGACCAGCCGGGCGCGCACCTCGTCGACGTTTTTATACATCGGATACGGCGTGCCGGCGGCGGCGATTTTTTCCCGCAGACGCTCTCGGCCCGCCTGCAATTCCTCTTCGGTCGGAAGCTCCCTTACGACCGCGCCGACGGGGACGGCCGCATCGCTGTTCCAGAACGCGTCGAAGCTCGCCGACAGCTCGCGGACGATGGGACCCGCCGTCAGGACGTCGAGGTCGCGATAGTTATGGTCTTTCGCGACGCCGAAATAGATATCCGCGATGTTGCGCCCGCCGACGATCCCAAGGGCGTTGTCGGCGACCAGCAGCTTGTTGTGCATGCGGTGATTGACGCGGGAAAAATCGGACAAGAAACTTACCCTGCGCCAAAAGCGGTTCGCCACCGGATTGAACACGCGCACCTCGATGTTCGGGTGGGCGTCCATGAGCGCGATCACGGAGTCTTTCTCGCTCGTCTGGTAGATGTCGTCGATCAGCAGGCGCACGCGC
The DNA here is from genome assembly GCA_035259465.1 of Binatia bacterium. Lineage (GTDB taxonomy): Bacteria > Desulfobacterota > Binatia > UBA9968 > UBA9968 > JAJPJQ01. The sequence continues at coordinate 373 of DATFWH010000318.1, read as the reverse complement.
ACGCCGCGGTCGGCGGCGCGCATCAGCCGGTCGGCCAGGAGCCGGCCGGTGGTGTCGGCGTCCCAGATGTAATACTGCGCGTCAACCGACTTCTCCGCCAGGTCGATCATCGCCAGCCGCGCAAGGAAAGCGTTCTCGCCGAATTGAACGAGGGAAAACCCTGATAAGCCCGGCTGCTTGTCGGCCGCCTCCTGAAACAGCGCGCCGACGCTGGTGGTCTCGGGATGGGCGAACGCGGTCGACGCTGCGCGCGGGTAATCCCAATTGACCGTGGCGCTGCATGCGCCGAGCAGCAGCGCCATCGCCAGAGCCGGGAGCAGGCTCTTGAATGCGCGGTGCATTACTTTTTCGATGGAGCAAAAGAGCGGCGGTG
>DATFWH010000317.1:0-15974 GCA_035259465.1 Binatia bacterium | reverse complement strand
AGGCGTCGATCGCCTGGCCGCTCGTCAGGCGGATCTCGTCGTCGATCTTGTCGCGCGCGAGGCCGACGGAGTATTCGCGCGCGCGTTGCAGGTTGATATTCACATAGTGCTGATCGACGAACTCGTCCGCGACGCCCTGGGCGGTTTTCAAATCGCGGCCGCAGCCGCAGGCAAGGACGACGAGCAGCATGAATGAGGCGAGGCGCAGTGTTTTCATCGCAGCAAGTGTTCCGACAGCCATTCGCTAGTCTCATCCACGGCTTTTTGCAAGTGCGCGCCGGTAAGGCGATGATCGGCGCCGTTTAAAATCACCAGACGCTTCGGTCCGGCGAGTGCGTCGTAAAGCTCGCGTCCTTCGTCCACCGGCACGGTGGCGTCGCAGTCGCCGTGGAGGACGAGCACGGGCGCGGATATTTTCCGCGCCGCGGCGGCGACGTCGAGGTGTTCGACGTCCTCGAGGAGTGTCGAATTCAGCCGCAGCCCCTGGTAAACGATGAACCCCACGGCGCGCCATTCGCGCCGCTGCTGCTCGGTCAAAAAGCGCTGCGCGAATTTCTCCGGATGCACCGGCGCTGCGATCGTGGCGAGCGCCGCGAGCGGCGACCCTCGGGCCGCGAAGAGCAGCGCGGCCGTGCCGCCCATGCTCGAGCCCACGACGCCGATCCTCTCGACACCGTTTCTCGCGACGACATCGTATGCTGCGGCGATGTCTTCCGCTTCGCCGCTGTAAGTGACCTCCTCGGAGTTTCCCTCCGATTCGCCCGAGCAGGCGAAGTCGAACCGCAGCGCGAGCACGCCGCGCGCCGCTAGATCGCGCCCGAGCATCATGAACTTCTCGCTCTCCTTGCTCGATCCCATTCCGTGGCAGAGAATCGCCCCGGCTTTAGGCGACCTATCCGGCCGATGTGCGATGCCGCAGAGCCGCTGCCCGCGGCGGTTCGTAAATGCGACGCGCTCCTCGGAAGGCATGGAAAATTCGTAACAGGTTTCAGGAAAGAACGGAATCGGATGCGATGACCCAGTCCCTTCACCTATGTTATAATCGAAGCATTCGATTCTTCACGGGGCGGACATGAAACCGCGAGGTAAAACCGTCGAAGTCGAGATCTGGACCGACCGCTACAGGATCAAAGGGCAGGTATTCATTCCCTTGGGCGATCTCGGCGCATACAAGGGTCGGTTGTCGGACTATCTCAACGACAGCGAAAGAACGTTCATTCCCGTCACGCACGTGACGCTCGGGCTTTTAAACGGCAACGAGGTCATCTGGGACGGGCGCTTTCTCGCTGTGAATAAGGCGTCCATCTCGCTCGTGCGCGCGCTTCGAGAGTAGACGAATCATTTTTGCTCCAGACGCCGCCGGACAGCTTCGCTGTCCCAGACCGGCCAGCCTTTTGAGAGAAGGGAAGGGCCGGTCGCTCCGCGCGACATTTCAGGACGCCGTGGAGGTCAATAGACCTACCGACGGCGCTTAAGGTAAGTCTTTCTCGGGATCAAAATCTTTTCTTTCCTTCCGAAATATATCCGTGCGCGCGGAACCATTCGATAGAGTCGCGGAGCGCTTCGACGGCCGGCCGCGGCCGATAGCCGAGCGCGCGCTCGGCCTTTGCGCTGGAGAAATACATCAGCTTGCGCGCCATGCGGGCGGAGTCCACGGTGATCATCGGTTCGCCGCCGCGCATGGCCCGCGCGAAGCCTTCGACGACATGCGCGACGGGCGTGATGAACCAATGCGGCAGCCGAATGCGCGGCGCCGGCCTACCCGTGAGCTCGGCGATGATTTCCAGAATGCGCCTGAGCGTCAAGTTCTCTCCGCCGAGAATGTAGCTCTCGCCTATGCCGCCCTGGCGGAACGCGAGCCAATGGCCTTCCGCCACGTCGTCCACGTGAACCACGTTGAGGCCGGTATCGACGTAGGCGGGCATCCGCCCCGACGCCGCCTCGACGACCAGCCGCCCGGTCGGCGTCGGCTTCACGTCGCGCGGGCCGAAAGGCGCGCTCGGTTTGACGATCACGACCGGGAGGCGCTCTTCGCGGATCAAGCGCATTACCTCGCGTTCGGCGAGAAATTTGGATTGCTTGTAAGCGCCGATCATGTCGGACAGCTCGGCTTCCGACTGCTCATCGGCCGGGAGGCCGTCGTGGCGCAGCCGCAGCGTCGCGACGCTCGACGTGTAGACGATCCGCGACGCGCCGGCCGCCGCCGCGGCGCGGATCAATTCGACCGTTCCCTGGACGTTGACGCGGCTCATTCGCTCGGGGTCGGGGACCCACAGGCGATAATCCGCGGCGGCGTGAAAAACCGCGTCGCAGCCGCGCGCGGCGCGGCGGATCGATTCCGGGTCGGCGAGGTCGCCGACGGCGATCTCGCAATCGATGCCGGAGATATTGCTGCGATCGCCGTTCGCCCGGACGAAGGCGCGGACGTCGTGGCCGGCGGCGACCAAGCGGCGCAGCACCGCGGCGCCCACGAAGCCGGTCGCGCCGGTCAATAGAGTTTTCATGTCCTTGCGGTTTTGTACCCTCTTGATTTCGCTACGCTTCCCTATATTAAAGTGGAGCGGGTTTAAAAAGGGTTCACAGCTTTGAATCGCAGCATAATGAAGCTCTTCCCCCTGTGCCTGGCCCTGCTGTCGCTGGCGGCCTGCGCCTCCGGTTTGCGGGTGCAGGGCAGCGTCGACGGGCAGGCGATTCAAACCAGGGTCGATTCGGAAGTCGCGCGCTATTATCTAGAAAACTATCTCGCCGGCAAGCGGACCGATCCCCAGCTCGACAAGCGCATCGACCAAGCTTACCGGAGCGCCAACGGCGCCGTGCCCGACCGCGACGAGCTCAAGCGTCTAAGCGATGAGTTTTCCGTCGACTTCGCCGCTCTGTACCTCGCCGACAGGATCGCCAGTGTCCCCGCCAATCAGCGCTTTCGAAGCGATTTCGATCGCAACTACGAGTCCACCCGTGCGGCGCTTCGCGAAGGAAACCTCCAACTGCCCGCCGGGGCCGCGGACTACGAAGTGCTGTTCGTCCCTACCTATCTATATAAACGGTTCATGGCACGCGGCGCTTCCTTGCGCGAGCCGCGCGAGGCGCTCGAAAAGGTCGGCTTCAAGTGCTATTTCGTCGAGACCCGCGACGACGGGCCGATCGAGTCCAACTCGGAGTTGGTCGCGAACGCGATTCGAGCGCGCGCCAAGGACGGCAAGCGGCTGATCATCATCACCGCCAGCAAGTCCAGCTCCGAGGTCGCCCTGGCGCTCACGAAGCTCGGGCCCGCCGAGACGCGCCATGTCGCCGCATGGATCAATGCGATGGGCGCGCTCCAGGGCACGCCGCTGGTCGACGACAACGTATTGCCGGAGCTCGAATGGATCGTGGGCAAGGTCGACCCCGCCGGAGGGATCAGCATGTCCGTCGCCGCGAGCCGGCCGCGCTTCGCGTCTCTTCGCGTCCCCTCCCAGGTGTTCGTGCTGAACATGGTCGCCATTCCCCCGAGCGGCAGCGTCACATTTCGCGGCCGCCGCGGATATAAGCCGATGCTGAAGTACGGGCCAAACGACGGAATGGTGCTGCTTGCCGACACGATCTACCCGGGCGGCGTCACGCTGGCGGAGCTCGGCAGCGATCATTTCCTCTCGAACCGGGATCACGATATCCTCACTATAGCGCTGGTAACGACCGTGATCCGCTGGCTGGAGAAGCCCGGCACGACCGTCACCGCCGCCCCTTAACGCTGCATCACTAGTTCGCCGTCGCGCGTCTTTCTCCTAACCCGCTCGCGTCTCCGATATTTGCGGTCTTTCTAATCCGGGTTCGAATAGTACCTTGAGCGCGCGCGACCGCAGCTTGTCCCGCGCCGCCAGGAAGGCGTCGGCGTAGCGCTCCAGCGGATAGCGGTGCGTGATCAACCCGGAGACGTCGAGCCGATTATGCGCGAGAAGATCGAGATAAATCTCGATGCAGTTGGCGCGCTTTCCCTCCACCGTCTCCAGCCCGTACGCGTTCGAGCCCAGCAGCGAAAGCTCCTTGAAATAAATCAGCGTCCATTCGAATCGTCTGGGCGGCGCCACGCCGACGATCACGATGGCCGCCCGCGGGCTCGCAACGCGGACGCCGGTCTCCAGCGTTTCGCTGGATCCGACCGTGTCGTAAACGCGCTCGACTCCCGACTGGAGCCACGGCGGACCTAATAGCGGCTTCCTGAGCGGCGCCTTTAAAAATTCGCCGATCTCGCCGACGAGTTCGCGTCCCCGCGACGTGAACAGGCGCTCGGCGCCGAGGCGCTCGACCAACGACTTCTGCCGGGCGTCTAGGCTGACGGCGATGACGCGCGTCGCGGGAAACAGCGCGCGCAGCGCGAGGATGGTCATCAGCCCAAGCGAGCCGCACCCGTAAACGAGCGCCGTCTGGCTCGGCTCGGGCGGAGCGCGGAGCACCGCGTGCAGCGACACCGCGAACGGATCGGCGAGCACGGCGGCGTCGAAGCCGACCGATTCGGGGAGCGGAAAGAGCATCGATTCGTGCACCGCCATCGCCTCGGCGAAACCGCCGCCGACGTCGCTGCACGCGCCCGCGAGCATGCCCTTCGCGAGCGCGCCGTCGAAGAATCGCTGGCATAAAGGATAGTCGCCGCGCCGGCAGGCGTCGCACGGCGGGAGCCCGCGCGGGGCGCAGGAGAGCATCGGCGAAAGCGCGACGCGATCGCCTTTCTTGACGCGGTCGACGGCCGCACCCGTCTCGATCACCGTGCCGACGACCTCGTGTCCCATGATATGCGGCGCCGACACGAGCGCCGAGAGCGGGTTGTCGAAGCCCGCCTTAATGAAAACCTGCATGACGTCGCTGCCGCAAATCCCGGCGAGACGCGGCGCGACGAGCGCCCATTCGGCGCCGCGGAGCTCGGGGTCCGGCACGGACCGGCAGCGCACCGGGCCGGAACGCGAGACGAAGGCCCGCGGTGAAGCGGCGCCGAGAATCTTGGCGGCGGCGATCCGCGGCATCGAGAGATCGAAAACGACCGCCTTCATCGGAGGTCGCTCGCGGTCCCGGCTGAGATAAACGTTTTCATCGGGCGGCGAGCCGGCGGGAAAGTATCATCAGAACGATGCCGGCCGGGATGAAGAAGCCGATCTCTATCGCCAGCCCCGACGACCAGGACAGCCGCTGGACGCCGAGCTGGACCAAAGGATCGACGATACTCATGGCGAGGAAAAAAATCGCGATCGCGAACAGCAGCGCGCCGAGCATCCGTCGACGCGACAAACCGCGAACCCAAGGCGGCAGAATTCCGGCAGCGCGGATCACCGTCCAGACGAAAAGCGTAAGCGCCGCCCAGCCGAGCATCTCGTACTGCTTGTGATATTGCAGCATGAGCGAGCCCTTCCACCAGAGCACGAACGCGAAAACAACGGCGCCCGCCGACCAGAACGCCGCGCGCGCCGGCCGTCCCGAATGCGCGAGAAAATCGCGGTCGACGAGCCGGCAGAGCAGCGGCAGCAGAAAGACGCCGGCGAAGTACGATTGGGAATAAACGACCCAGGGGTCCGCTCGGGTATCCCACTCGGGATCGAGCCAGAGCGGAAACCAGAAGCGGAGCCGGTGCGTCAGCAGCGAAACGATCGCGACGTCGACGGCGACGACAATAAGGAAAGTCATCAGCAGACGGGCGATGTCGGCGACGAAGGGATCGGCCTCGACCCTTTCGCCGGCCGCCGTGGACGCGCTCGCAATAAGCGGATCGCCGGGAGGCATAAGCTGTTCCTGTGTTACTGGATGCGTCCCGGCGGGTCAACGGCCGGCCGGATTGCGCCGCGGGCCCTGCCGTGATTTGGATGTTAGCCTCAGACAATGGAAGCGCTCTGGATATCGATCGCCGCGCTGGCGGCCGCCGCGTGGCTGGTTTTCGCGCTCTCTCCGCGGGGCTTCTGGCGCAACCGGGAAGCGCTCGACGCCGCGCAGCCGGACGAAGACGGCGAGCCGGCCGAAATCACGGCGCTCATTCCCGCGCGCAACGAAGCGGCGGTGATCCGGGAAACGCTGCGCGCGTTGATCGATCAGGGACACGGGCTGAAGATCATCGTAATCGATGACGGCTCGGACGACGGGACGGCGGAAGCCGCGCGGCAGGCATCGGCGGAGGTCCGCGTCATCGCAAGCGCGCCGCTGCCGCCCGGATGGAGCGGCAAGCTCTGGGCGCTCGAGCAAGGCCGGCGCCTGGTCGCAACCCCGTATACGCTTCTCCTCGACGCCGACATCAGGCTCGAGCGCGGGGCGCTCGCGGCGCTCGGCGCGAAAATGCGCCGGGAGAAGATTTCATTCATCTCGCTTATGGCCGAGCCGCACATGGCGACCGGATGGGAAAAGCTCCTGATGCCGGCTTTTGTCTACTTCTTCAAAATCCTTTACCCGTTTCACGCCGTCAACTCCGAGCGCGCGCAAGTTGCGGCGGCCGCGGGCGGATGCGCTCTGGTGGAGAGCGGAGCGCTGGAGCGGATCGGCGGCTTCGCGGCGATCCGCGGCGCGGTCATCGACGATTGCGCGCTGGCCGACAGGGTCAAATCCCATGGATATAAAATCTGGCTCGGGCTGACGCATTCCGTGAAAAGCGCCCGCGGTTATCGCGGTTTAAAGGAAATCTGGGACATGGTCGCGCGCTCGGCCTTCTTTCAGCTCGGGTACTCCTCCGCGCGGCTGGCTCTGTGCACGCTCACCCTGCTGCTCGTGTACGTAAGCCCCCCGCTGCTCGCCGCGTCTTCCAATAGTGCCGCGCGACGCCTCGCGCTCGCCGCGCTCGCGGTCATGTTCCTCACCTATATTCCGATCCTCAGATTCTACCGCCGCTCGGCGGCCTGGGCTCTTTGCCTGCCGCTCATCGCGGGGCTATTCCTCGCGATGACGTGGACCTCCGCCGTCCGCTACTGGCGCGGCGAGCGGACGCGATGGAAAGGAAGGGTCTATCCGCGCGAGCGCGTCCAGCTTTCAAACGGCGACTCAAACGGGTGAGCTTTCGAGCGCGAAGCGCCGCGCTCTCCTTAGCGTTCTTCGAGCGGCGCGAAACTGAACGGCCAGAGGAATCAATTTGATCCAATCCGCCGGACCGCGGCATGCGCCGAGAATTTTCGCGATGTCCACGCCGCCGTCCGCGTCGCGCGCCTGCAAAACGGCTTCGGGAATCTCCGTCGCGGCGGTATCGAGAATCGACCGGACCGCGACATACGGCAGTCCGCGCTCGGCGGCCGCGCGCGCATGCGCCGCGCTTTCCATATCGGCGGCCGCCGCTCCGGTGCGCTCGGCCAAGTCGCGCTTTTCCGCCGCGGTCGCGACGACGGCCGCGCTCTCGACCAGCGCGCCGGTCCAGACCGGCACCTTGAATCCCGACGCTGCATAGATGCGCGCGTGCCACGCGGCGTCGACCGGATGGCTTTCGCCCCCCGTGCCGATGACGCGCTCCGGAAGCACGAGGCATCCCGCGCCCAACCGCTCCTCGAGGGCGGCCGCGTAGCCCCAGCTCATCAGCGCGGTCGCGCCCTGCGCGATCACGAGCGCGGCGGCGGCGCGGGCGCACTCCCCGCCCATGCCGGAAACGGCCGCCAGCGTCCCCGGCGCGATCAATTTCGCCGAGCCCGGCGCGATCTTCTCGCGCGTCAGGCTTTTCAGCTCCCATGGAAGTGCGACGACGATGCCGAGCATGATTATTCCAAGCACGTCAAATTCCGATAGCGCGCGAGCGCCAGCAGAGGGAAATATTTATCGTAGCCGTGGTATTTCAGATAAAAAACGCGCGGGAATCCCGGCGCGTTGAACTCGGGATCGCTCCACAGACCGCCTGGGCGCTGCGTCCGGAGAAGAAAATCGACGCCGCGCCGCACGGCCTCGCAGCGCGCCTCGCCGGCGCTCAAGAGCCCCAGCACCGCCCACGCGGTGTGAAAAGAGGTGCTGCGCTCGCCGCGGCCGCGCTTGGATGGATCGAAATAGGTATCGCATCCTTCGGCCCAGCCGCCGTCGGCGCGCTGCACGCTCTTCAGCCACGCGGCGGCGCGCCGCACGCCTTCGTGCTCCTTGCCGACGGCGGTCTCTTCGAGTCCCATCAGGACGGACCAGGTGCCGTAAATGTAATTCGTTCCCCAGCGGCCGAACCAAGAGCCGTCCGCTCCCTGGGCGCGGAAGAGATAGTCGAGACACCTTCTTTGCACCGCCTCAAATGGCTGTCCGAGGCGCGCCAGCAGCATCGCGCAGCGCGCGCTCACGTCCTCGGTCGGCGGATCGAGCAGCGCGCCGTGGTCGGCGAAAGGAATTTCGTTCAAGTAGGTGTGATCGTTGTCCGCGTCGAACGAGGCGAAGCCGCCGTTGGCGGATTGCATGCCGGCGAGCCATTCCGCGGCGCGCGCGATGGCACTTTCATAAGCCGCATCACCGTTCTTGTGCATCACGTACGCGACCGCCGCCGTGTCGTCCAAATCCGGATAATGAGAATTTTCGAACTGGAAGGGCCACCCGCCGCTACGGACCGAAGGACGTGCCGCACACCAGTCCTGCGGTCCATCGAGTAACTGCCGCGCGGCGAGCCAGTCGAGCGCCTTGCGCTCGGCTGCGCGGCCCGGCTCGCCGCCGACCTGCTGCAGCGCGAGCGCCGCCCAGGCCGTGTCCCAGACCGGCGACACGCACGGCTGGCAGTAGGCGCTGTCCTGTCCAATAACGAGCAGATCATCGATCGCGCGCCGCTGCCCGTCGCGCACGGGATCGTCCGCCGGATAGCCGAGAAACTCCAAAGCTTCATAAGCATTGACCATCGCCGGAAAAATCGCACCAAGGCCGCCTGCGCCGTTAACTCGCCGCAAAATCCATGCCTCGGCTTTTTTCAGCGCGCGGCGGCGCCAAGCCTGCGGCGCTAGCGGATAGAGCTTGAGGCCGATGCGGTCCAGCATGAGCAGCGCGCGGCCCAGCGCCGAGCGCGCGGGAAAATAACGCGTCTCGCGCCACGGATCGGTGACGAACAGCTCGCGAACCGAGACGCCTTTGGGATTTTTCGCGCGGGCCTTAAAAGTATAGAGAATGAAAAGCGGCACCATCACCGTGCGCGACCAGTAAGACACTTTCAGGAGATGAAAGGGAAACCAGCGCGGCAGCAGCATGATTTCCACCGGCACAAACGGCGCCGCGCGCCAGGGAAGCTGCGCGAAGACCGCCAGCAGGACGCGCGTGAAGACGTTCGCGCGGGCGGCGCCGCCGAGCTTGAGGATCGCCCCGCGCCCGCGCGTCATGTGCGGCGAATCGGGATCGTCGCCGGCAAGCTTCAGGGCATAGTAGGCTTTGACCGAGCAGCTGATCTCGGCGGGGCCGCCGTAGTAGAGCGGCCAGCCGCCGTCCTCGCCTTGGCGCGCGCGGAGATACGCCGCGAGTTTCTGCTCCAGATGCTCGTCGGATTCGCCCAGATAGTGGAGCATCAGGATATATTCGGCCGGGATCGTGCAATCGGCCTCGAGCTCGAAGCACCAGCAGCCGTCCGCGCGCTGTAAGCCGATGAGCGCGGCGGCGGCGCGGCGGATCGCTTGCTCGACTTCGAGCGGGTCCCTAAAGCTCACTTTTCGTTTCCTGGAATCCGCCGCGGTTGGAAGCCGCGCGGCGCCGTGTATCGTCGGATATCTTAATACATTCCGGCCCGGCAGTCGCTTGCCGCTGCCGGAGTCTGGAGGGTGGAGGGGGGCGGCGGAGGCAGGCCCCGCGCCGCGAGCGAGAAAAGCAGCGTGAGCAGCCCGTCGCTTTGCAGCGTCAAGCCGGTGGCGAGGATCGTCCCTTTGACGCTGAGCCGCGATATTTTGACCTGGCTGCCGTTCGTATAATCGAGATGATGATTGATCTTGCGCAGCGTCAAGACGGCGAGACCGACGGCCCAGAGGCAGAATTTGCGGATGCCGGTCTCCTGCCTCGGTATGAGCAGAGAATAGGCGACGGCGTTTCTCAAATGCGCCTGCGAGACGCCGATCAGGCGGCGCACGCCGCGCTCGAAGCCCGTCCGGTTTCGCGCCGCCGGCAGATCCGCGAGGTCGCAGCCTTCCTCGGCGAAGACCTCGCACGGCAGCCAGCAGGCGCCGGCGTCGTAGTCTTCCCAGACATCCTTCAGGATATTGGTCATTTGCAGCCCCTGGCCGAAAGAGACCGCCAGCGGCATCAGGGCTTCGCGGCGCTGCGCGATTTCCGGCGAATGGAGACAAAAAAGGCCGGTCAACATTTGCCCCACGACTCCGGCGACGAAGTAGCAGTAGCGATCGAGCTCCTGCATGCTTTTGAGCCCGTGATGCGCGCCGTTCAGCTGAAATTCCGCCATGCCCCCCGCCATGGTGCGGACGCACTGCTGGAGCGCTTCGCGCTGCGGCGCCGAAAAGCTTTGCGTGATTTGAACGACGCGCGGGACGTTGCGGATCAGCTCGTGCTCGGCAGGCAGCGTTCGGTCGGAGAGCGCCGCGCCAAGCTGCCCGGCGAAAGTCTCCGCGCCGCCGCGCTCGTCGAACGCGCGCAAAAATTGGCGGCAGAAATGGTCCTTGCCGGCGGCGCTTATCTCCGGCTCGTCCTCGATCGTGTCGACGATGCGGCAAAGCAAATAGGCGTTGGACACCACGCGCGAGAGATCGGCCGGAAGCTGCGGGATAGTCAGCGCGAACGTCCGCGACACGCCCTGGAGCATCGCCGACTGGAAAGCATCGTCGTCTCGGACAAGGCCTTCCGCTGGGAATTGCCCAGCGTCGACGGCCGGTGCGGCGGTTTTCGAACTTGCTCGGTCTTCGGTGAAATGCATCCGTCTCATGCGTGACGTCTATGCGGCGCGTCCTCGAGCCGCTGCGCGTCGTCGAAGCCGCCCGCTTGAGCGAGGCTTTTTCTTTCCTCGCCGGCGCCGTCGTCGGTTCTCAGAGCGACGAAGCGCGCAAGCTCGCGCAGCGCCTCGGCGGCGCCGCCGTAGGGCCGCATCTCCCGCAAACAATCGTTCAATAGGCCCTGAACACGCTCGCGGGCTCGCGCCGGCTCCATCACGGATAAATAATTGGCCGTGCCTTTGCCGTTGTCGCGCGATACTTCATGACGGTCCAAAATATCGTCGGTGATCTGAAACGCCAGCCCCAAAGCCTGCGCATAGCGCGTGACGCGGTCGAGATCTTTGCCGCCCGCTCCGCCGATCATCGCGCCGACCCGCGCCGCGGTCGTAATCAACGCCCCGGTTTTCAAGCGATCCAGGTTTTCGAGAACGGCCGGCGTAACCTTGCGCCTGGCCAATCCCAGCTCCGTCGTTTGTCCGCCGATCATTCCGCGGAGGCCGGCCGCCGCGGATATCTCGCGGATCAGCTTCGCGATCAGAGGTCCGCCCACTGAGCGGACCGCGGCCGGGTCCGACATGATGAAGAAGGCTTCGGTGAGCAGCGCATCCCCCGCCAGGAGAGCTATCGCCTCGCCGAACCGCTTATGGCAAGAAGGTTTTCCCCGGCGCAAGTCGTCGTTGTCCAGCGCGGGGAGGTCGTCGTGAATGAGCGAGTAGCAGTGAATCATCTCGACGGCGCACGCGAACGGCAGCAGCGCGCGCCGCTTCGCGCCGAACAGCTCGCCGACCGCGAGCGTCAAGGTGGGACGGAATCTTTTGCCCGCGTCCAAGACGCTGTAGCAGATCGCTTGCTGAAGCAGCGACGAGCCGTCGCCGGTTTTTTTCAGGTAACGCTCCAGGGCGTCGTCGATCGACGATCTGCAATCGCGCAGATATCGCTCCATGTTGAACTCCACGCCGCTCACCCTGCTCCTAATACCACGCAATATCGTCTTTGCCAGACCTTCCCCGGGCGCCGCCGCCGCCACCTTACTAATTAATTTGCAAGTAATTCAACATAATACAACCGACCATGGCTTGACGACACCCGTTCGCGCACGGGTTTACAGTCGTAAATGCGCACCCACGAAAGGCTACTGATCGACCTTTTTCGGCGTCTGAGTCGGATTGTTTTTCGGCGACAGGCCCGGCGACGGCGCGCCGCGCAGCTCGCGTAGGAAATCCTCCTTGGACTTGAATGTCCGGCCGGCGAACTGGCCGCTGTGGCAATGATAGCTGATCCTGTCCGGTCCGCGGTGACAGCCGTATCCGTCCACGATGCCTGAGTGCGCGCCGGCAGGCGCGGCCAGCGCCACGGCGATCAGGAAACCCGCAAAGAATCGTAGGATAGTCAAAAATTTCCCTTTAGGCACGGCCTTTTCCGCAACTCGTTTAGATAACAAAACACGGCTAGGCCCTTGTATTGGACTTTAGTCCAACAGGGACAGACAGCCGTCCTCCCGTTCTCAACGAAGAAAACTCAAATCGACGATCTGCCCCACGGCCAAGCCCTTGGCTTTCGGCTCCTCGCGCGCGAAGTCGGCCAGTACAAGCTCCAATCCCTTGAGCGTGGGCCGCCCGTCGTCGGGCAGCGAGCGCATATAGTTGTTAAACGCCTGCTCGGCCGTGGCGCGGTCGTCCGACTTGGCCAGCGCCATGATCTTGCGGATGGCGTCGTCGCGCGATTTCTTGAAATAGCGCACCGCTTCGAGATAGCCGGCCATGAAGCGGCGCACCAGCGGCGCCTGCGTCTGCAGGCTGTCTTCGCGCGCGACCACGCTCACGTGCGGGAACTCGACGCCCTTCGCGATGAAGTCGAGCAGCGTGACCATGCCCATTTTCTGCGCCGCGATTCCCTCCTCCGGTGTCAGGACCGTCGCCTGGATCGCCCCCGAGCGCAGCGCCACGAGCCGCGCCTGCGATCCGCCGATCTGGAGCACGGAGACGTCCTGCGGATTAATGCCCAAAACGCCGAAGGCCAGCTTCACGACGAAATCGGTGTTGCTGCCGAAGCGGCTGATGCCGATTCTTTTGCCGCGGAGCTGCTCGCCGCTCGTGATCGAGGGCGTCGATACGAAGACATAAGGCAGGATGTTCGTGACGCCGCCGATGATCTTGATCTTCGCGCCGCGCACGTAGGCGTTCAGAAACGGCGGTCCGCCGGTGAGCAGAATATCGAGGCTGTTTCCCACCAGCGCCTGCGTCGAGATCGAGCCGCCGGCGATGAAAACCATCTCGAGCGAGATTCCCTGCTTGCGAAAGATCCCGGCGTCCTGGCCGAGGTAGAAGGGCGCCGCGCCGTAAAAGCCGTTGAAGCCGACGCGCAGCGTCGTCACCTGCGCCGTCGCCGGCGCGGCGGAGGAGCACAGCGCGAGCAGGATGAGAACGGCGGTGAAAGATTTCATGCGCCCTCCTACTTAAGAGACGGCGCTTAGCCTATTTCACGAGCAGTGCGCGGGCAAGATGGAACAGCACGGGCCCAGACGGCTATCATTGGCGAAAATTTTGGATTGACCTAAAATTATTAATTGAAAAATTTTATCAGAAGAAGCGGGAGTCGCTCCAAGCGGGCTCAGCGCGGGGGCGCCGCGGGTGGGGGGCTCTGTGCGCCGGCGGCCGGCGGAACGGAATAGTTGATCGGCACCTCCGGCGCGAAAGCGCCTTCGGTCTTGGGGCCGCGCAGAAAAACGCGCAGCGCCTTCAGCGGGTGATCGATCGTATCGTTCACCGCCGTCGCCTCGTAGCCGCAATGCGCCATGCAGTTGGCGCATTTCGGATTATTGCCCGTGCCGTACGCGCTCCAGTCGGTCTCTTCGAGCAGCGCTTTGAAGCTCGGCGCGTATCCCTCGTCGACGAGCAAGTAGCACGGCCGCTGCCAGCCGAGCACGTTGCGCGTCGGGTTGCCCCAGGGCGTGCAGCGATAGGTCTCGTTGCCCGCGAGAAAATCGAGAAACAGGCTCGAGTGGTTGAGACGCCAGCCGCGCCCCGTGCCGAGCCGGAAAATATTCCGGAAAAGCCGTTTGCTGGCGCTGCGCTGGATGAAAAAGTCCTGGCGCGGCGCGTGCTCGTAGCTGAAGCCGGGCGACATCGTGACTCCCTCGACGCCGAGCGCGGTGACGTCGTCGAGAAACTTCGCGACTTCCTCCGCCGATTCGCCCTGAAAGAGCGTACAGTTGATCGTCACGCGAAAGCGCCGCGCGAGCGCCTGCCGGATCGCCTCCACCGCCTGATCGAAGACCCCGGTGCGGCAGACCGACGCGTCGTGACGGTCGCGGCTCCCGTCTAGATGGACCGAGAACGTCAGGTACGGCGACGGCGCATAGTCGTCCATGTGCCGCCCCAGCAGAATCGCGTTGGTGCAGAGATAAACGAACTTCTTTTTTTCGACGAAGCCGCGGACGATCTCGGGCATCTCCTTATGGATCAGCGGCTCGCCGCCGGCGATCGATACCACCGGCGCGCCGCACTCTTCGATCGCCGCCAGGCATTCCGCCGGACTCAGGCGCCGGTCGAGGATCTCTTCGGGGTAATCGATCTTGCCGCAGCCGGCGCACGCGAGATTGCAGCGGAACAGCGGCTCGAGCATGAGCACCATCGGATAGCGCTCGACGCCGCTGAGCCGCTGCTTCAGAACGTAGCGCAGGATAGCCAGACTTTGCCGCAGTGGAATCGCCACGAAATTGGCCTTCTATAGTGGGCCCGCCGAGAGCTCAAACTCGGACTTAGGGTTCCGGAGACACACGGTGAACAGTACCATAACTTATTGATTTTTATCACCAGATACTTTTTTGTCCATCCATTTGACACTGCCTAAATCGGATGTTTTCCTACCGCGTTCCATCGCCACAGGCTTCGATCTATAATCACGCTGTAGTTTTACGCAAAAGACCGGGCGAAGACAATATCATGCTCCGCGCCGATTTTTTCCTATCCGATTCCCGATACCGGGACTGGAGCGTCATTGCGCTCGCCGCGATCGTTCCCGCTCTTCTTCTGCGGCCGTTTCAAGACATCCCCTTTATCGACGACTGGGTCTACGCCTGGTCGGTCGAGAATCTTCTCCGCACGGGAAGGATAGAGATTCTCGATTTGTCCACGAGCATCAATCTGGCGCAGATTCTATGGGGCGGTTTGTTCTCCCTTCCATTCGGCTTCTCCTTCACCGCTCTGCGCATCTCCACGTGGGTTCTTTCCGTGATCGGCCTCGCCGCGCTCTACGAGCTGTTGCGCGAGATGCAGGTGTCCCAGCGGGACGCTCTCCTCGGCGCGCTGCTGCTGCTGGCGTATCCGGTCTACTTCATGCTGTCGTTCACGTTCATGACCGACATTCCCTGGCTGACGATGGCGATCGCTTTCTGCTGCTGCCTCGTCAAGGCGGTTCGCCGCGAGCGGGCTTCGTGGCTGGTCGCGGCGGCGGTGTTCGCATTTTTGGCCGGGACGATTCGGATGACCGGCCTCGCGCTCCCGTTCGTCATGATCGCGGTACTCGTTTTCCACTCGGGCGAATGGGGCCGCAACACGTGTCGATTGGCCATTCCGCTCATATGCCTGATCGCCGTCGCGGCGGCGGTTTTTTACGGCAGGAGCCAGGTTTGGCATCAGGCCGACCTCACCTGGATTCATGGCTCGCCGCAGCATCGTATTTTCAGTCTCAAATACGGCCTTCTGCACCTGTACCGGTGGATTCCCGAAGGCCTGGTCTCCGCCGCGGCCGCCCTCGGCGTCGCGTCGATCCTCTGGACGGCCGGCGCCCTGCGCAAGCGGGACGTCGTCGAATCCAAATTCGTTTTCGCCGCCGCGCTCCTGATCCTCGCGGGCAGCCTCGCCGCCGGGGTCAAATATTATCCGCCGCTGAATCTCGGGGAAACCTGGAGCATCCACGAGCTCGGCAGCAGCGAGAGCCTCGTCCCGAACGCCGAACCGCCGGCGATGCCGGTGTGGGCGTCATGGATGCTCGGCGTTCTGTTTTACCCGATCTTCGCGCTGGCCGCGTTATATCTCCTGCGGCGGCCGCGTGAACCAGGCATGGCGGCGGTGCAGTGGCTGGTAGGTCTCGGGTTTCTCGAGATTTGCGTCCTGTGGCTTTTTTTCGACCGGTACTTCCTGATGATTTTGCCATTCGTCGCCGCGGCCG
>DATFWH010000316.1:0-7979 GCA_035259465.1 Binatia bacterium | reverse complement strand
ATGCAGGGCGGCGAGCTGATCGGCACCGGCTACGCGCACAGCGGCATGGCGCCGGAGCCGTCCAATCCGCTCTTCTGGGAGATCGGCATCGGCGCGGTCGAGGTGCGCGTCGACCGCGAGACCGGAGAAATCTCCGTCGATAAATACATCAGCGCCGCCGACGTCGGGAAGGCGCTCAACCCGCCGCAGTGCGAGGGACAGGACGAGGGCGCCGTCATGATGGGCATCGGCCATACCTTCTACGAGTCGGTCACTTACGAAGGAGGCCAGATCGTCAACGACAGCATGCTCGAATACCAGGTGCCGAACTTCAAAGACGTGCCGGAGAAGTTCGAGGCGATCCTGATCGAGGACGGCAACGGTCCGGGACCGTACGGCGCCAAGGGCATGGGCGAGGGCGGTATCATTCCGGTCGCGCCGGCGGTGGCGAACGCCGTGGCGTGGAGCACCGGCGCGCGAATCAAAGAGTTGCCGCTGACTCCGGAGCGCGTGTGGAGAGCGATTAAAAAATCAACCTGACCGTTCACCGGGGAGGACTGCCCCATGAACCATTCGCGCCATAATCTTTTACTTCTTCTTGCCGGCCTGTCGCTCCTGTGGCCGCGATTCGCCGGCGCGGATGTCGAAGAGATCTTGGCTCAGCTCAACCGTAAGCCGGCAGCCGAGCGCGGGAGCATGCTCGTCGAGAACGCGAAGAAAGAAGGCAGCCTAACACTCTACACCGCGACCAACACGCGCGACACGCAGGACATCATCAACGGCTTCACCAAGCGCTATCCCGGCATAAAGGTGAGCTTCTTGAGCCTCGGCGGCCCCGGCGTCCTCAACAAGATCAATACCGAATACCGCGCCGGCGTCTACAACGTCGACGTGGCGGTGCTCACGGGCAATAACGCGCTCGAGCTGATCGACCGCAAAATCCTCGCGCGCTACAAGAGCCCGATGGTGCCGCTCGTGCGCAAGGGCTTTATCGACGACGAAGGGCTCTGGCCGGGCGTGTACGCGATCGGCTATACCCTTATCTACAACAACAAGCGCGTCACGCCGCAGGACGCGCCGAAGCAGTACGAGGATCTCCTGAAGCCGCGCTGGAAGAAAAGCCTGCTGATGGACGCCGAAGCGCACGATCTCTTGGCCGGGCTGATCGACATCTGGGGGGAAAAGAAGGCGCAGGCGTTTCTCCAGGAGCTGGTGCAAAAGCAGGAAGTCACCTTCGCGCGGCAGTCGCATACCTTCATGACGCAGCTCGTCGCGGCCGGCGAGCACGATCTCATCGTCGATGGCTACGCGCACAACGCGGTCAAAATGAAGTCCGAAGGCGCGCCGATCAATTTCGTCTTTCCCAGTCCCACGATCGTGCGCACGCCGTCGATCATCGGCATCGCCGCCCACGCGCCGCATCCGTACGCGGCGGCGCTCTTCGAGGACTATCATCTGTCGAAAGAGGCGAGCGAGATCATGGTCAACCAGCAGGGGCGCTGGGCGCCGCGGAAAGACGTCAAATGGACGGTCGAGCCGGACACGAACATGCACGTGGTCTCGATGTTCACCTGGGGGCGGAAGAACCGCGACCTGGTCGCGTTCTTCAGCAAGCTGTCCGGACGTTGACGCCGCTTAGAAGGATCAAGGAGGTAACACCCGGATGAAAGAGGAAAAAGCCAAGCTGATCGTCCAGGGAATGAAAGAGGCCGGCGTCGACTTCGCCGTCGGCGTTCCCGACGCGCAGTTCATCGAAGTCTACAAGATGCTGGAGCGAAGCGAGTCCGGCATCCGCTACGTCGGCGCGGTGAACGAGGCGGAGGCCGCGGGCATCTGTATGGGCGCGTGGGCCGGCGGAAAGAAGCCGGCGCTCGTAATCGCGACCTCCGGCCTGCTCGTCGCCACGTATCACATCGCGCGCATCAACCTGCTGCACGAGATTCCGCTGCTCATATTAATTCCCTATCGCGGCGACCTCGGCGACCCGCGCTGGCTCGGCATGTATCAGAAAACCACCGAGCCGGCGCTGAGGGCGATGGACGTGCCGTATCGCGTGGTGCGGCGGAGCGAAGACGTCGTGCGCACGATCAAGGAGTGCCACGAGAGTGCGCGCGCGTGGCTCCGCTCGGCCGCGGTTTTGTTCACGGAGGAGGCGTTATGGTAAGCCGCTACGCATTGCTGAAAAAATTGGCCGGCCTTGTCGCCGACGACACGCTTGTCGTCTCCTGCATCGGCAACACGACGGCCTTCTGGGGGCAGCTCAAGGAGCGCGAGGCGAATCTGTTTCACGTTACGCTCGGCATGTGCACGCCGGTCGCGCACGGCCTCGCGCTCGCGCTGCCGAAGCGGAAAGTCGTCGCGCTCGACGCCGACGGCAACCTGCTGCTGAACCTGGGCGCGCTCGGTACCGTCGCCAACGAGGCGGCGAAGAATCTCACGATCATCGTCTTCGACAACGGCAATTATCTCGGCAGCCACAAGAAGGAGCCCGGGATGCGCACGGCGACCGGCGGCAAGATGAACCTCGCCAAAGTCGCCGAGGCGAGCGGCATCGAGGGCGCCTGCATGATCGACAATGCCGACGCCTTCGAACAGAAAGTCAAAGCCGCGCTCGGCTCGAACGGCCCGCACGTGATCGTCGCAAAGATCGCGGCGCTCGACGACGATCGCCCCGAAAAATCGCGCCGCATTCCCGACCCGCGGCAGAACAAGTACGAGTTCGCGAAGTACATCGAGCGCACCGAAGGGGTCGCGATTCTGGGCGGCGGCCTGGGAAATTTCGGCTGAGAGCGGGCAAGCGCGAAAGGACGGTTATGAGGCACCGAAACGCGAGCGTTTCGCTGGCGGCGCTTTTTCTCTCGCTGGTTTTCGCTGCCGGCGTGCAGGCCGCCGAGCGCGCGAGGATGGTCTTCGGCTATTCCACGATCGGCGCCATGGCAGCGGGATCGTGGATGGCCAAGGAGATCGGCGCGTTCGAGCGCAACGGCGTCGACGCCGAGCTGATTTATATTTCCTCGGGTCCCGTCGTCGTGCAGGCGCTTCTGGGCGGCGATCTTCAGGCCGGCCTCGCGGCGACGAACGCCACGATCGCCGCCGTCCTGCGCGGCGCGCAGCTCGTCTCGGTCATGAGCACCGCCAACCGGCCGTATCATCGCCTGTGGGTGCAGCCGGAGATCAACAAGCTCGAAGATCTCCGCGGCAAAGTGCTTGGCGTCACGCGCTTCGGCGCCGTCACGGATAATCTCACGCGCATCCTGCTTAAAAAACACGGCCTCGAGAACGCCGTCAGCATCCGCCAGCTCGGCGGCACGATGGAAGTCGGCGCGGCGTTCCAGCACAAGCAGATCGACGGCGCGGTCACGTCGACGCTGCGCGTCGATGCGCAGGCGAAGCCCAAGCTGCTGCTCAAGCTCGAAGACATGGGCATCCAGTATTCTATGGACGTCATCGTCGTCTCGCGCGACTACCTGCGGCGGAACGCCGCCGCCGTTGAGGCGATGACGCGCGCGTATGCCGAGGGCGTCGCCGCGATGCACCGCGACAAGCCGACGTCGCTGCGCGCGATCGCGCGTTTCGCGCGGCTCACCGATCCGAGATTGATCGAAGAAATTTATCAGGATTCGATCATTTACCTCGAGAAAGTGCCGCGCCTCGAGCCCGAGGCGACGATACCGATCCTCGAATCCATGGGGAAAAAGGACGTCGCGATGGAAACCTTCGCCGACAACTCGATCGTCGACCGGTTGGTTCGGGAAAAGTTTATCGACAGGCTCTACAAGAAATAACTCGGCCGTTGGTTACATGAAATCGCCTTCCACCGTGATGGGCAAAAGCGCCATGGTCGTCTCGAGCCAGCCGCGCGCGACGCTCGCCGGCGTGGAGATCCTGCGGCGCGGCGGCAACGCCGTCGACGCGGCGATTGCGACCGCCGCCGTTCTCGGCGTACTGGAGCCGATGTCGATCGGCATCGGCGGCGACGCCTTCGCGCTCGTCGGAATGACGGGCGACGCGAAGCCCGCGGCGCTCGACGCGAGCGGCCGATCGCCGTACGCGGCGAAGCCCGGATTTTACCGGGCCAAGGGGTTCGAGAAGATGCCGGAGAGCGGCATCCATTCCGTGACGGTCCCAGGCGCGGTCGCCGGCTGGGACGCGCTGCTGAAGGCGCACGGGACGATGAAACTCTCCGACCTGCTCGCGGCCGCGATCGAGTGCGCCGAAGAAGGCTTTCCGGTCGGCGCGCTCACGGCCGAGCACTGGCATAAATCCGAGGGCAAGCTCGCGAAAAATCCCGCCGCGGCGGCGACGTATCTGAAAGACGGCCGCGCGCCGAGAGCCGGTGAGCGTTTCCGCCAGCCCGATCTCGCGCGCACGCTGAAAAAGATCGCCGTCGAAGGCGCGGATGTTTTTTATCGCGGCGAGATCGCGGAGAAGATCGTGCGCGCGTCCGACGCGCTGGGCGGCATTCTCTCGCCGAACGATTTCGTCGATCACCGCGCCGACTGGATTGAGCCGGCGACCGCGAACTACCGCGGCTACGATGTCTACGAGCTGCCGCCCGCGACGCAGGGCATCGCCGCGCTCACTATGCTGAAGCTCGTCGAACCGTTCGAGCTGCGCGCGCTCGAGCACAACGGCGCGGACTATCTCCATCTATTGATCGAGGCGAAAAAGCTCGCTTTCGCCGATCGCGACCGCTACGTCGCCGATCGCGATTACGTGCGCGTGCCGTGGCAGGCGCTGATCGCCGAGCGACGCCTCGCCGCGATGCGAAGCACGATCGAGCGCGAACGCGCGCGTGCCGAAGCGGCGATGATTCCCATCGGCGGCGACACCGAATACCTCGCCGTCGTCGATCCGCAGGGGAACTGGTGCTCGTTCATTCAGAGCCTGTTCACCAATTTCGGCTCCGGCGTCGTCGCCGAAGGAACCGGCATCGCATTACACAACCGGGGGCAGCTCTTCTCGCTCGATGAGAATCACCCGAATTGCATCGCGCCGCACAAGCGCCCGCTGCACACGCTCATGCCGGGGCTCGTCTACAAGGACGGTGCGCCGTGGGCGGCCGTCGGTCTCAAGGGCGGCCACGTGCAGCCGCAGGTGCAGTCCCAGATTTTGTTGAATATGATCGAGTTCGGCATGACGCCGCAGGAGGCGGTCGACGCGCCGCGCTTTAACCACGTCTCCGGGCTCGAAGTCGCCTTGGAGCCGGATTTTACCCGCGAGACGGTCGCGGCGCTGGGAGCCAAGGGCCACAAGGTCGTCGGCGGCACCGTCGAGAGTTTCGGCGGCGCGCACGCGATCGTCCGCGACGAGGCGACCAGCGCTTTTCGGCGGCAGCGATCCGCGCAAGGAAGGCTGCGCGCTGGGATTTTAATTCGTCGAAGGAGCGGCATGGAATTTCGCTACGGCCTCATCAGCTCAGACTCCCACGGGCAGCTGGACAAAGACGCGTTTACCCGCCGCATGTCGCGCGCGCAATGGGGCGACAGAATCCCGCGCGTCGTCGAGGTGCGCGAGGAAAAATATTCTTTTCCCGTCGAGCGCTGGATCGTCGACGGCGAGATTCAGGGCGGGAACGTGTGCAACTGCCCGACGGCGATGCCGGACCGCGGCTACTATCCGCAAAGGTGGGAAGAGGTGCCGCGGGAAGTCTACGAGCCGGCCGCGCGGGCGCGCGCGCTCGACCGCGACCGCATCGACGCCGAAGTGCTGTTTCCCAACGGCCCGGGGGGGACGTACTACCAAGGAGGCGAGGCGTTCGAGCTCGCCTGCGTGCGCGCCTACAATGACGCGCTGGCGGAATTCCGCCGCGCGAGCGAGCGCTTCATACCGCTCGCGATCACGCCGTTTCTGAGCCCGATCGAGACGATCGTCGCCGAGACCCGCCGCGCGGTCGCGGCGGGCCACGGCGGCATCAACATGCTCGCCGACCCGAGCCATGCCGTCAAAGGGCTCAAGAATTTGAGCGATCCCTACTGGCATCCGCTCTGGAGCGCGTCCGAGGAGATGGGCGTCGCCGTCCACCTGCACGCCTCTGCGGGGCTCGCCGGGCAGCTCTCGCTGCCGCAATGGAAAGAGTTCTCGCGCAAGCAGGCCCACGCCGTCTCGACGCTCAGGAATTTCTGCACGGCGACGCAGATGATCCCGTATCTCGTCTTCTCGGGCGTGCTGGAAAAATTTCCGCGCCTCAAATGGGTTTTCGCCGAGACCGGGCTCGGCTGGGTGAGCTCCGTCCTCGAAGCGTGCGACTACGAATGGGAGCGTCGGCGCCTCTGGAGCGAAGGCATCAAGACGCGGCCGAGCGATCAGTTTCGCCGGCAGATTTATGTGGACTTCTGGTTCGAGACCGTCGGCATCGAGCTGCGCGAGCTGATCGGCGTCGACAACATCATGTGGGAATCCGACTTCCCGCACATCACCTCGACCTATCCCGATTCCTGGAAGATGGTCGAGCGCTCGCTCGCCGGCGTCTCGTCGGAGGATCGCGAGAAGATACTGTTCCGCAACGCGGCGCGGCTTTACGGCTTGAATTAGCATTTAAGGGCCATGATGAAATACGGCTTTATCAGCGCCGACGATCACGCGCAGGAGCATCCGCGCGTCTGGACGTCGCGCCTTTCGAAGGCGAAATGGGGCGAGCGAATTCCGCAGCTCCGCGAAGAGAGCGACGGCACGCAGTGCTGGAGCGTCGATGGCCGGCGCGTCGACCTCCCCGGCGTCGCGCTGGCGGGCGCGGCAATGCCAGACCGCACGCGCTCGCCGCGGCGCTGGGACGAAGTCCCGGCCGCCGCGTACGATCCCAGCGAACGCTTGAAGGCGATGAACCGCGACGGCGTCGATTACTCCGTCCTTTATCCCGTGGTCGCCGGCCTTGCCGGCGAGACCTTCGCGCGTATCGAAGATCCGGAACTCGAGCTCGACTGCGTTCGCGCTTACAACGATTGTCTCGTCGAAGAGTGGGCGGCGGCGAGCCCGCGCTTCGTGCCGCAGTGCATCGTGCCGCTCTGGCCGGCTGAAGCCGCGGCGGCGGAGATCCGGCGCGCCGTCGCCAACGGCCATAAGGGCGTCGTCTATCCGGCGTCGCCGATGGAGCTCCGCTCTGTGCCGCACATCAACGACGCCGCGTACGATCCCATTTGGTCGGCGTGCGAAGAGCTCGACGTGCCGCTCTGCTTTCACTCCGGCGCTTCGCGCAAGATTCAGATGGCGCCGGGCGCGTCGTTTCCGCCCGCCGCGGCCGCGGCGTTCAGGGACATCACGCGCTCGGTGAGCTCGATCGCGGTATTCGCGAATTTCATCCTGTCGCGCATCCTGCACCGCTTTCCCAGGCTGAAAGTCGTTTTCGCCGAGAGCTCGCTCGGCTGGGGCGCGTACGAGATCGAGTATGCCGATTATCAATCGGCCGCCGACGGTTTGCCCGGCGAGGGGTATCCGCTGAAGCCGTCCGAGCTTTTCGCGCGCCAGTGTTATTTTACCTGCTGGTACGACCGCGAGAGCGTGCGCGTGCGGCGCTATCTGGGATCGAAAAATATTCTCTGGTCGACGCAGTTCCCGCTCGCGACCTCCTGCTGGCCCGAGAGCCGCGAGCGCCTCGCGCCCGCGCTCGCGAGCGTGCGGGAGGACGAGAAGCGGCAGATGCTGTGGGAGAACGCGGCCCGCTTATACAGATTGGAAGTGTAAAGGAGGCGATCATGCGGCCCAAGGTCAGGCACATCGCGGTGATGACGCGGAACCGCCCCAAGATGGTCGAGTTCTACGAGAAAGTCTTCGGCCTCGAGCCGAAGCGCGGCCGCGGCGGCGCGATCTACATGTCCGACGGCGACGTCAATGTCGCGCTGATCGAGATCAAGCGCGACGACCAGCCGGAAGGCATCAACCACATCGGCTTCGAGGCCGACGATCTCGAATCGATCGAGAAGCGCTTGAAGGATTCCGGCTTTCCGGTCGTCATCGACTCCAAGGCGGACAAGGACGCGGACTACCGCGTGCAGGACCCCGAC
>DATFWH010000315.1:0-12798 GCA_035259465.1 Binatia bacterium | reverse complement strand
GCCGCGGCCGACCTGGCTCTCGACGACGATATATCCGCCGTGCTCTTTGACGATTTGATGGGAGATCGACAGCCCGAGACCGCTGCCGTCTTTTTTGGTCGTGAAGAAGGGATTGAAAATGTTTTCGATGTCCTTTTCCGGGATGCCGACGCCGGTATCACGAACCTCGATCTGGGCGAACCGCTTCGACCCGTTCTCGCCGAAGAGTCGCGTGCTGATCTCGACGCTTCCCGGCCCTTCGATCGACTGAATCGCGTTTAAAATCAAGTTCATGCATACCTGTTTTATCTGTTCCTTGTCAATGAATATTTTCGGCAGCGCCGAGTCCAGATGGAGCTCGATCGTGACGTCTTTGTCCTTCGCCTCGGTCTCGAGGATGC
This sequence comes from Binatia bacterium, assembly GCA_035259465.1. Lineage (GTDB taxonomy): Bacteria > Desulfobacterota > Binatia > UBA9968 > UBA9968 > JAJPJQ01. The sequence continues at coordinate 12,418 of DATFWH010000315.1, read as the reverse complement.
GGGCGATGTTGTCGACGATTTCGTTCACGTCCTGCGCCGAGACGTTGGGGGTCGACGGCCGGGCGAAGTTGAGCAGATCGTTCACGAGGCCGCAAATGCGGTCGACTTCCTTCAGCGCGAGCGACTGAAACCCATCGCGGAATTCCTGATCCAGATAGCGCTCCGGCAGGAGCTGCGTGAACGTGCGGATCGCAACCAGCGGATTGCGGATCTCGTGCGCGAGGCCGGCGGTCAGCATGCCGAGAGAAGAAAGGCGGTCGGCGCGGCGGATGATGCTCTGCGAGAGCTTCAAATTTTCATAGAGGCGCGCGTTTTCGATCGCGATCGCGGATTGGTTGGCGAGCGTCGACAGAACCTCGATATCCTCCGGAGAGTACATTTCTCTACCTTCGCGCAGCGCGAGGTTGAGGATCGCGATCAGCCGGTCCTTGGAATTGAGCGGCAGCGCGATCTCCGACTGCAAACCGGCCATTCTACCCGCCGCCTCGAGCGCCGGGCCCTTGTCCCCCGCCATCTCGAGCTCTTCGCGAATCACCGCTTCGTGCCGCCGCGTTAAAATCTCGACCAGCGCTTCGTGGCGGGCGATTTCGGGCGCTTCGGCGTCTTCCAGATTCAAGCCGACGCTGCTGCGGAGCTTGTAGGAGCCGCTGCTCTCGTCGAGGAGAAACAGAGACGCCCTCGGCACGCCCAGCGCATTGACGACGGTCTTCACCAGGTTATCGCAGACGGCTTCAAGCTCCACCATCGTGAGCATCTCGCGACTCGAATGCAGCAGCGTAGCGCGATAGTCGTGACGTTTTTTAAATAACACGCGCTCGAAAGCTTCTTCGGTGCGGAAGCGAAACTTGGGAAAGAAAAAGCCGACGAGAATAAAAAGGAACACGGCAAAGAGCGAAAAACGCGGACTCACCTCGCCGAAAAACAGCGTCTGCGCGAGCAGCAAAAGAACGTAGCAGGGCGTGAGCAGGATGAGGAGCTGGAAGGCATAGACGAGGCTCCTCTTAATGACAAGCTCGATGTCGAGCAGCCGGTAGCGGACCATCGCGTAGGCGAAGATCGCCGTGTAGGCCGAGACGAGAATGTTGCCGTACGGAAGGACCGGAATGCCGTACCATAGAGGATAGTTCGTGGCGCCGCCGCTCCAGCCGACGATCTCGGCGACGATCAAGAAGCGGATCTGGTTGCGCTTGAGGCCGTCCGCGCGCGGCAGCTCCCGCAGCAGGATGACGATCCCGAGCAGCGCGAGGCCGGCGAGCTGCGCGACGTGCAGATGAAACAGCGGCCCGGGGACCGGCCAGTACGCGAACGGCCCGCGCGGCGCGACGCCCGTGACGATCCAGTTGTCCCAGTTGCCGCAGAAAAGCGCCATGGACACCACGTAGTTCCCGGCGATGAATACATGGGAGATTTTCTTGTCGAGAAGCCGCACGAGATGGTGAAACGCCGTGGGCGGTATGAAGATCGCCCCGGCCATGAGGACGCGGCTCCAAAGCAGCGCGTCGGCGGCGTTGTCGCTTATCAGCCAGCGGAAATAGCTGTAGCTCCAGACGGTGAGGCAGAAGCAGAAGATGGCGTAGGTCTGATGGCGGATGTCGTGCGGTTTGCGCGAAAAGACGAACAGGCCGAGTAGAGCGGCCGAGAGGCCGTTGACCAGTCCGCCGAAGGAAAAAAATTGAACCGGCATTCGGTAACCGTCAGATCACGACGCCGAACGCGACGTTCGCCTGATTGCCGAACGCGCGGTACGTCTCGATGTCGGTCAGACCCGCCTCCTTGAGAAGATCGGCCAGCTCTTCTTCGGTGAAGAATCGATAGATGCCTTCGGCCTCCTTCGCCATGACCTTGCCCGCGTTGCTGAGAAGCTTGCGCGCCTCTTCGACCTGGCCCGGCTCCTCGGTGACGCTGATGTAATTGCGGTAGACCTGCGACAGATCGGCGAACGGCTTGAGGCTGGTGATGACGATGCGTCCCTTGGGTTTCAAAAGCCGCGCCATGTCGGCAAGGGCCTTGCGCACGTCTTGGAGATACGACACGACGAGATTCATGCAGACCTGGTCGAACGAGCGCGCCGCGAACGGCGGCGGGCTTTCGAGATCGGCGACCAGATAGCTGTAGTGGACGGGCGGGCCGCCGCAGGCGAATTCCCGGCTGAAATCCGCGTGCGTCCGCCGCGCCTGGGTGATCGCCTCGCCGACGAAATCGAGGCCGACGTAGGCGTGGCCCGCGGGGTCGGCGCCGGCAGAGAGCCCCTGGCGCATGCGATAGATATTTTTCATCAGCAGAAAGGTGCCGTAGTTGCCGATGCCGCAGCCGGCGTCGAGAACCCTCTGCCCCGGCTTGGGCTCGCCGAGAACGCGAGAAATGAAATCGAGCAGGTTCCAGTAGTCGTGGACGTTGATGATGAAGGAATATTTTTCGAGATACGTCTTCCAGAACTCGCGCTCATCGTCCTTGTTCACGCCGCGCAGCAGCCGGTAGCGCTCTTTCTCTTTGCGGATGCGCTGGCCGATCTCTTTCAAATCGAGATCGCCGATTCGCGCTGCCGCCTTGGCCGTCGGCAGGTAGCGCAGCGCGCTTTCGACGGCGCCCTTGAGGGCCGCCTTGGCGACCAAGGGATTTTCGTAGAGCCGGTGCATGCCGTCCTTCAGCACGCGCAGCTCTTTACGCCGCGTCGGCAGCGTCGAGACGACGAGCTCGACGTCGTCGAGGTCGACCCACGCGTCGTTTTCCGATGCGAAGAAGACCGCCGGCGCCTTGATGCCGCGGGCGTCTTCGAGCGTGGCCGCCACATCTTCGTAATGCCCGGCGATGGCGGCGCGCAGGAAATTATCCGCGTCGACTTGGAAGCCGAGCACGTCCATAACGCCGTTGGGCAGCCCCTTCAGGGTGCGCTCCAGATGATCTTCCTTATAGATCGCGAAGAGCGTTTTCCTCACGTCGACGATACTGACGAAATTGATCAGCAGGGCGATGCGCTCGTCTTCCCGCGCCGCGCGGAGGAGCGAGCGGCACGCAAGGCTGCTCGCGAACGCGCCGATCGGACAGGCGGCGTAGCGGCGCTCGAGGAAGTCGACCGCGGATAGGATGTCGTCTGTGAGCTTCGGCAGCGTCGTCGTGAGGATCTCGCCGTCGCTCTCGCCGACATGATCGGAATAGTCGAAGCGAAGGGTGTGGAAGCCGTTCTTGGCGAGATAGAAAGACGGCGCGAGCACGTCGGTTTTCGTCTCGCCGTAGCCCGGCAGCACGATCATCCACGGGCGGTCGCACGGCGTCGATTTGGCGTAGTCGTGAAAGCCGACGATGCGCTGGCCGCGCCGGTTCTCGTAGGTGACCAGCTCGCTCAGGATCGGCGTCCGCTCGGCCGCGATCGGCGGCAGCGGCTGCGGGGCGCCCGGCAAGAGGGGCCTATGTAGACTTTTGCTCATGGTCGGAAAGCGGCTACTCCGCTTTTTTCTCCGCGCCATCGTGGACGTTGGAGTTGCGCATGAGCCATGCGTCGACGAGCGCTTTCCGGAAGCGCCACTGGCTGCCGACGCGGAAGGCGAGGATCTTCTTCTGCGTCACGAGCCGGTAGATCGTGAATTTGTCGACGCCGAGATAGCGCGCCACCTGCTGGGTCGTAAGGAGTTTTTCTTGCATCCGACCCCCCTATATGGCAATATTTGTCAATATTTTGCCCTGCTATACAGCAGTTGGCTTGCGTAGTCAAACGACGACATGGAGGGTGGATGGGGGTAAGGAAGTGGTACGGAAGTGTCAGCTTATGCTTGGGATTGCTCTTCGCGGCGCCCGCCTTCGGCGGCGGCTACTATATACCGCACCAGACGGCTCGCGGAGTCGGCATGTCCAATGCCCTCACAGCCGGAGTCGATGACCCATCGGCGGTTTATTACAACCCCTCGGCACTGAGTGAGATCGACGGCAACCAGCTGCTGCTCTCCGGCAGCTATATCAATGTCGTCAGCAGCGTAGAGAACAGCGGGCACAAAGAGGTCAACGGCGGGCGTGATAATTTCACCGGCAGCCTCTTTGGCAACTACCACGTTCCAGGTACGGACCTGCATCTCGGCCTCGGCATCTACTCGCCTTTCGGCCTGGCGACTTCCTATCACGCGGCGTTCACGCGCTTCGCGGCGCGTGACGCTGAGCTTAAGACTTATTATCTAACGCCGGCGCTCTCGTGGAGCCCGTCGCGCTACTTTTCCATCGGCGCCGGCACGAGCTACATCCATGGGACAGGGATGTTCTCGCGCTCGCTCTGTTTCGATCCCGTCTTCGGCTGCACCGGACCGACCTTGTTTCCGCGCGAGGAGAAGATCCGCCTCCACGGCAGCGACGACACCTACAGCTATAATATCGGCCTGCTCGCCAAGCCGACCGAACGCATCAAAATCGGCTTCAGCTACCGCGGCACGGCGGATCTACACTTCGACCGCGCGCGCGCGAAGCTCAAGGGTGATTTCGGCCCGGCGCACACGATCGGCGACGTGCGCCCGATCCCGCTACCGGCGATCATCAACGTCGGATTGTTCTATAAAATCACTCCGGTCTGGGGCGCTGAGATCGTCTACGAGCGCCAGAACTGGAGCCGTTTCAGAGACCTGAGCGTCAATTTTCCCAACCCGCCGTTCGGCATCGCCTCGATCAAGCTGCCGCGGAAGTGGAACGACACGAACACGCTCAGGATGGGAAGCTATTACCGTCTAGACAAAAATTGGGAGCTGCGCGGCGGCATCGGACTCGAGCAGGGGCCGATCCCGGACAAGACGCTCAACCCGTCGATCCCCGGCGGCGACGTTCTAACGCTGAACGGCGGCATCGGCTACGACTGGGAGCATTTCTCTCTCGGGCTGGGATATCAGGCGATCTTCTACAAGACGCGGAACGTTAAAAATAAAGAGCTCGAAGGCGCCGTGCCGCCGGGCTTTCCGTTCACCGGCGCGCCGGGAAAAGACAAATACAAAACGTTCAATAACTTCCTCACGCTGTCGGCGGGCTATCGCTTTTAGGCGATAATTTCTTCTGCCCCTTTTCGATCTTTGCCCACGCATCCCGCAGGGTGACTGCGCGGTTGAAGACGAGCTTTTTATCCGTTGAATCGCGGTCGACGGTAAAATATCCCATCCGCTCGAACTGATAGCGCGTGCCGGGCGCGGCATCGCCCAGGAACTGCTCGACGCGGCAGGATGAAAGCGTCTCGAGCGAATTCGGATTAATGTTCTTCGTCCAGTCCTCCCCTTCCGCTACATCTTCCGGATTCTCCGCGGTAAACAGATGATCGTAGAGGCGCGCCTCGGCTTCGAGGGCGTGCACGGCCGAGACCCAATGGAGCGTCGCCTTCACTTTGCGCCCGCTCTGGGCCGAGCCGCTTTTGGTCTCCGGATCGTACGTGCAGCGGAGTTCGACGACTTCGCCGCTCTTCGGATCTTTCACAACATCTTCGCACTTGATGATGTAAGCGTAGCGGAGCCGCACCTCTTTTCCGGGCGACAGCCGGAAGAATCCCTTCGGCGGCTCCTCGCGGAAGTCGTCGCGCTCGATGTAGAGCACACGCGAGAACGGCACCTTGCGCGTTCCCATCGAAGGGTCTTCGGGATTGTTAACAGCGTCGAGCTCTTCGACGCGGTCCTCGGGATAATTCGTTAAAATGACCTTCACCGGGCGCAGCACCGCCATGACGCGCGGCGCGCGGCGGTTCAGATCCTCGCGCACCGCGTGCTCCAGCATCGCGATATCGACGGTGCTGTTGCGCTTGGCGACACCGATACGCTCGCAGAACGCCCGGATCGCCTCGGGCGTGTAGCCGCGGCGGCGAATGCCCGCGAGGGTCGGCATGCGCGGGTCGTCCCATCCGGCGACGTGTTTGTGCTGCACGAGCTGAAGGAGCTTGCGCTTGCTCAAGACCGTGTGCGTGAGATTCAAACGCGCGAACTCGATCTGCTGCGGATGATGGATTTCCAGCTGCTCGATAAACCAATCATAGAGCGGCCGATGGTCTTCGAACTCCAGCGTGCAGAGCGAGTGCGTGATGCCCTCGATCGCGTCCGACTGCCCGTGCGCGAAATCGTAGGTCGGATAGATGCACCACTTGTCGCCGGTGCGGTGATGCGTCGCGCGGAGAATGCGGTACATGACCGGATCGCGCATGTTGAGGTTCGGCGAGGCCATGTCGATCTTCGCGCGCAGCGTGCGCGATCCGTCGGGAAACTCGCCCGCGCGCATGCGTCGGAAAAGATCGAAATTTTCCGCGCCAGAACGGTCGCGGTAAGGGCTGTTTCTCCCTGGCTCCGTGAGCGTGCCGCGATATTCGCGGATCTGGTCCGCGCTCAGGTCGCAGACGAAAGCCTTCTCCTTTTCGATGAGCTTCTCGGCGAATTCGTAGAGGCGGTCGAAATAATCCGACGCGTAGAACTCGCGGTCGTCCCAATCGAAGCCGAGCCAGCGCACGTCGGCGCGTATGGACTCGACGTACTCGACATCCTCTTTGCTCGGATTGGTGTCGTCGAAGCGGAGGTTGGTCAGACCGCCGAACTCCGCGGCGATGCCGAAGTTGAGGCATATCGACTTCGCGTGCCCGATATGGAGATAGCCGTTCGGCTCCGGCGGAAAGCGCGTGTGCACTCTGCCGCCGTTTTTGTTCTGCGCGCGGTCCTCCACGACGATGTTGCGGATGAAATGGGACGGCGTGGACTCGACTTCGTTGGTTGAGATCGACATGGAACGAGAACCCTGCTTTGTGCGTGGATTTAGCTTTTTATCCTAGCATAAAGGCGACAGCATTCCGAATCCGAAGACGTTTTTCAGCAGCGCGATTCCGTGTTAACTTAACCGGATGGCCACAGTACGCACCCGCTTCGCCCCGAGTCCGACCGGCTATCTTCATATCGGCGGCGCGCGCACCGCACTCTTCAATCTTCTCTTCACGCGCCATCACGGGGGCCGCTTCGTGCTCCGGATCGAGGACACCGACCGCGAGCGCTCGACGCCGGAAGCGATCGAAGCGATCATCGACTCGCTCAAATGGCTCGACCTCGAATGGGACGAGGGGCCGTTTTTCCAGACCCACCGCTTCGACCTATACAAGGAAAAAGTTCGCGAGCTTTTGGCCGCCGGCAAAGCCTATCCGTGCATCTGCACCGCGGAAGAGCTGGAGCAGAAACGTCAGGCCGCGATGAAAGAGAAGCGTAAGCCCATGTATGACGGCACGTGCCGGCCGCCGGAGGGCGTCATTCCGCCGCTGCCGCAAGGGAAGCCCTATACGATCCGCTTCCGCGGTCCGCGCGAAGGCACGACGCTCGTCGACGATCTCGTCAAAGGGCCGGTGGCGTTCGAGAACCGCGAGCTCGACGATCTCATCATCGCGCGGTCGGACGGCACGCCGACGTATAATTTCTGTGTCGTCGTCGACGACATCGACATGGGCATCACGCACATCATCCGCGGCGACGATCATCTTGCGAACACGCCGCGGCAGATTCTGCTGTATCAGGCGCTCGGCCCCACTCCCCCCGCGTTCGCGCACGTGCCGCTGATTCTCGGCCTGGATAAAGCGCGTCTCAGCAAGCGCCACGGCGCGACCTCGGTGACGGCGTACCGCGACATGGGATATTTCCCCGAGGCGCTCGGCAACTATCTCGTACGGCTCGGCTGGTCGCACGGCGACCAGGAGATATTCTCGCGGGAAGAGCTGATCCAGAAGTTTTCGCTGGAAAATGTCGGCAAGTCGGCCGGTATTTTCAATCCGGAAAAGCTCCTTTGGCTCAACTCGCATTACTTGAAGACCCGTCCGCTATCGCAGTTGGCCGACGACGTCGTGCCGTTCATCGAGGCGAAGGGCTACGCCGTACCGCCGGACAAAAAATGGCGCGAGCGAATGGTGGCGACGCTGCAGGAGCGCGCCAAGACACTCGTCGAGCTGGTGGAGCTCGCGCACTTTTATCTGTCGGAGGACATCAAGTACGATGAAAAGGCAACGAAAAAATTTCTGACTCCAGAGATTCGGGCGCCGCTCGAAGAGCTGATTCAAAAGCTGCAAGCAATCGATGATTTTAACGAGAAGAATATCGAAGCGGCATTCAACGAGGTCTTGCAGCGCCACCATCTCCAGCTCGGCAAGCTCGCCCAGCCCGTCCGCGTCGCGCTCACCGGCTCGACGGTGAGCCCCGGCATATACGAGGTGCTCGCCGTGCTGGGAAAAGAGCGCTCGCTGAAGCGGATGCGAGCCGTCCTCGCGCGAATTTCCGGATAGCACGTCGATGTCCACTTCAATTCGCATCGCCACGCTCAATCTCGAGCAGGACCACAAGTGTTGGGATTTGCGCCGCGACCTGATCGTCGCGCAGGCGGGGGCGATGGAGCCCGATTTCTTCGCGCTGAACGAGATCCACGTACCTACTGAAACGGGCCGCTGGCTCCGTCGCTCGCTCGCCGAGCGCAACGGACAGCGATTCAGCCTCTTGCAGCAGCCGAAAGCCGGCGAGGACTCCAGAACGCAGGCCGAAGGTCTGTTGACCCGCCATTCGATTATTGAGGGCAACAGCCTGGATTACCGGTCGCACGATTGCGTCGCGCTGGCGGCGCGATTCGAAATCGGCAGTAGGCTACTGGATATCTACGTCACGCATCTCATCGCGGCGCGTGTGGAAGACTTCGCCCGGCAATTTCAGGTCGAACAGCTTCTGGCATGGATTAAGACGCGCGCGGACGCCGATTTTTCGATCGTCTGCGGCGACTTCAACGCCACGCCCGATGCGCCGTCGATCCGGCTGATGCGGACAGCCTTTCGGCCGACGCAAACCGCGCCGACGGCGTTCACGCCCTTGCAGGAGCCCGGCGCCGCTCCCACGCACCCGGAATGGCCGCGCTTCGACCGCTGCATCGATTACATCTGGCTGAGCGAAGGAATCCAATTAAAGGCGTCTGGCCTTTGCTTCGACAAGCCCGCGCCGGACAATCCTACGCTGTGGCCGTCCGACCATGTGGGCGTCTGGGCGGATTTGGAGTTAGATTAACTCAAGCGATTTTCATGCGCTCCGCGGAGCGAGACAGCGCGCGAGCGAAACCGAGGCGAGCGAAACGACGACGGCGATGACGCCCAGCGCCATGCCCGCCGCCGGGCTCCCCTGATCAAACTCACGCAGGATAAACGTCGCGACCGTGTGCATGCCTGGCGGGCGGAGCAGCACGGACCCCACCAACTCGCGAAACGAAATCGAGAAAATCAAAATCGCTCCGGCGATGCAGTGCGGCAGCAGCAGCGGAGCGACGATGCGCCGGAGCGTCGCGCCGGCGGTCGCGCCGTGAACGCGGGCCGCCCATTCATAGGACGGTGGAATCGACGCGAGACCCGCGCCGGCGTACTGCACCACATAGGGCAGATACTGCGCGGTATAAAACGCCCCGACGATCAGAGCCGTGCCATAAATCGGCAGCCAGGCCGTGAACGGCGCGTTCCAGCCGCGGATGAACCCGACGGCCATCGTAATCGCCGGCGTCGCGAGCGGAATGAGCGCCACGGTCGCAAGCGCCTTTCCTTCCCGCGCGCAAGCCGTTCCAAGCAGCGCGCCGGCGACCGCCGCCGAAACCGCGAGTGTAAAGCTCGCCGTCAAAGCGTCACGCAAGCCACCGGCATCAGCCGTCAGCGCGCGAGCATAATGCGCAAGGGTTAAATTACTGGCCGCGGGGCCGACGCTCACGAGCTTCAGAAGCGAAGTCAACAACATCGAGCCGAACGGGACGACGATCGCGAAACCAGCATAGAAAACGACGAAGCAGCAAAGCGCGGCGCGAAGCTTCGCCGGAAGCAGGGCCGGGGCCGGGTAAGCGCTCGTTTTCGCGTAGGCAACGGAATGACGCTGGAGAAGATAACTCAGCCAGTACGCGCCGCCGGCGGCCGCGAGCAGAGTGGACGCGAGCGCGCTCGCGAGCGTCAGGCGGATCGGGTAGACGGCGACGAGGCGGCCGATTTCCGTGGCGATGACGGGAAAACCGATGCGGTTGCCGATCACGAGCGGCGTGCCGTACTCTTCGATGCCCGCGGCGAACGCCAAGAATCCGCCGGCCAGCAGCGCCGGGGCGATCAACGGGAGAAGAATACGCTTGAGGCTTTGCTCCGCACTCGCTCCGGAAATGTGTGCCGCCCAGAGCAGCGACGGCGGCAGTCGAGCGATCTGAGCGCGGACCGCGAAGTAGACGGCCGGCGCATAATGGGCCGCCATGAGCGCCGCCATGCCCGCGAAGGAGAAAATCGCATGCTCGAAAAATTCTCCGGGCAAGCCGAAGCGCGCGAGGTAACCTCTCGGCCCGACGGCCAGGCTCCAGGCGAGCGAGACGAGAAAGGGCGGCGTCAGAAACGGGATGCTCATCAGCCAATCTATGTATCGTCCGCGCGGGTTCCCCGCGGCGAGAACGGCGGCGGCCGTGCCGAACAGCAAGCTCAACAGGCTTACCGCGACCCCGAGGCGAATCGTGTTCAGCGAAGCGGTAAAAAGCCGTCCGGTCAGCAGCTCGGAAATTTGCAGCGGCTCATCGCCGATCAGTGCCGGCGCGAAAGCGCCGGCGAGAACTATCAACAGCGGATAGACGACGAGCGTGAGAATCGCCAACCAGAGCAAAGCGCGCGCGGCGGCCGCGGCGCGGCCCGCAACCGGGAAAGAAGCGGCGACTGGAGCCGCCCGCACCTCACGCGTCATACCATCAGCGCTTCTGGATGATCTGCTCGACTATTTCTTTTCGGAAGCGGTTCAGTATGTCGCTCTGATTCTTACGCACGAAGGCCCAATCGGGGGCGATCATTTTGAAGTCGCCCGGCAACGGCCGGTCGGCGCGAATCTCGCTGCGGGCCGGAATCAAGAAAGTCTTCGCGACTAACTTTTGTCCATCGTCCGAAAGCATGAAATCGACGAGCTTCCGCGCCTCGTCGCGATGCGGCGCGCCCTGCTGAACGAAGACCGGCCGAAGTGCGACGACCGTCCCCTCTTTGGGATAATGGATCGCCAGTTTCTCGCCTTTGGCGATTTGTCCGTAGGTGATGTAATCGACGCCCGCAAGCGTCGCCTTCTTCGCGCCCGTGAGCACTGGGTTGAGGGCAGCGTTATTCGGCCCGGGCACAAGCAGGCCGTTGCGCGCAAGGTCGGCGAAAAATTTCCATGCCTTGTCGCCGTGCGTCTGAACGAAAATCGCGAGGAACTCGGCGGCGCTGCCCGACAGCGTCGGATCGGGCATGGTCAGAGCGTTTTTCCAAAACAGCGCCGCCAGGTCGAACCAGGAGTCCGGCTGCTGGTCCTTCTTGACCAGATCGCTGTTAACGATCAATGCCAGCGCCGCGCCGCCTTGCGCGGCAAGGCCGCCGTCCGACCATTGCGGACGGAGTTTTTTCGCCTCCGGTGAGGCGTAGGTGTCTACTAATCCGCGCTCGCGAACGGCGAGCCCCTCGCCCCAGGAAGCGAGCACCGCCACGTCCGCCCTAGGCTTCGCTTTCTCCGCCTCCAGGCGCGCGAGGACATCGCCGCTCGTCGCCTGGTAGACCTCCACCTTAATCCCCGCTTTGTCTCCGAAAGCCTTGGCGATGTCTTTGGCGAGGCTCTCGGGTCCCGCGGTATAAAGCGTCACCGACTGCGCCCTCACGGGGTGAAACCCGGCGCTTGCGAGCATGAGCGCGGCGATGAAAGCCAGCTGCTTCATACGATCTTTTCCTCCACTTCCGGCAAGGTTTTCTTTATGCGCCGCTCGACGGCCGTTCCAGGCTCCATTTCCGCCGGCTCCTGAATCACATGAATCGCCTCCGGCGGAATTTGGACGAGAACACGTTCGCCTCGGGGGCTTTCTTTCGATCTCGATTCGACGACCTGACCGTTTTCGCGCTCGCCGATTCTGACCTGGATGCGGTACTCGCCGCCGCGGTATTGGCTGCGCGCGACGTAACCCGTCAAGAGATTGACTCCCGTCATGCCGGGCTCCATGACCCGCGTCCGCTCCGGGACAATGGCGAGGTGCGCGGGGCCGTTGTGCGCCGTGCCCTGAAGCCTCAGTTCAGCGGCGGACGGGCCGTCCAAAACGGCGGCGCCTCCGGCGATGCGTACGGAAAGAACGTTGGTGCCCATGAAGCTCGCCACTGCCAGGTTGGCCGGCCGCTCATAAACTTCCTCGGCCGTCGCGTGCTGCTGGATCTTGCCGTCGACGAGGATCGCTATGCGATCGGCGAGCTCGAACGCCTCCTCGCGGTCGTGCGTGACGATGATCGTCGTCAAGCCGAGTCTTCGCAGCAACTCCGCCAGATCGCCGCGAACGGTCGAGCGCGTCGCGGGATCGAGCGCCGACAGGGGCTCGTCGAGCAACAATAATTTAGTCCGGCCGATGATCGCGCGCGCCAAAGCGACGCGCTGCTGCTGCCCGCCGGAAAGCTCCTGTGGCCGTCGGT
>DATFWH010000314.1:0-2902 GCA_035259465.1 Binatia bacterium | reverse complement strand
CGCTTCGGCCGCGTTAACCGCCGTCCGCACGAAGGCTTCGGTCGACGCCGCACTGCGGCCGCGGCACGCGGCGGCGTCGCCGAAGACGACGCGCCCGCGGTCGACGAAGACGTACGACAGCGATTCCGCGCGCCCGGTCACGACCAGCGCGTCGATTCCGGCGCGCTTGAGCTCGAGCGCGAAGTGGCTCGACGAGAGCGAATCGGCGACGAAGCCGGTGAGAGGCGATTTCGTGACGACGGCGAACTTGGCCGTCGTCGTGAGGCCGGTGCCGACGAGCGGAGCGCTCGCGAAGATGAGGGGATTTTCCGGAGCGAACGGATCCACCCGCGGCGGCGCCCATTCGTAGAGAAGGCTCGCGCCGAGTCCGATCCCGCCGAGAAACGCGCGAAGCCGACCCGCTTCCAGCTCATGCCAGGAGCTTTGGCGGAGGCTGAGATCGATGTGCAGCAGGCGGCCGTGAAAACCGTGCATCCTAGCCCCCCGCGTCGGCGGCGACGATGAAAATCTTGTCGCCGGGATTGATGCGCGCTTCGGGATTGCGCACGAATTGCAGACCGTTGATGTTGCATGCGTAGCCGCTCGAGAGGGCGTTTTTCCGCGAGTCGATAATGCGGCCCGCGAGCACGGGCAACCGCTCGGCAAGCGCCGCGAGGACGTCCGAGAGCGTCGCCGCCGGCGGCAGCGAAAGCGAGACTTCCTTGGTTTTCGCGAGCAGCCGCGGGACGCCGAAAAGCTCGACGGTGCAGTTCGTCCCGCTTTTCCGTTTCTCCCACATCGAGACGGCCGCTGCGTAATCTTCGGGGCTGTTCATGTTGAAAAAGCTGAGACCGTCCGGATCGAAGCGCCGGATCTCCTCTTCGAGGACCTTCCGCGTGCGGACTTTGTCGAAAAGATAAATCGGGCGCAGCTCGCCGCGCTCGAGCTGCTGATGGAGGTGCGGCAGAACGGCGCGCCGATAGACGGCGCAAAGCGGCTGGAAGCGCTCTTCCCAGTACGGCGCGACGACATCGTATTCTCCGATCATCGATACGAGATAACGGATCAATTCCATGTTCAGAAACGGAACGTCGCACGAGGTGACGAAACAAAACTCGCCGGCGGCGGCGCGCATGCCATAATAAATGCCGCCGACGGGGCCCTGATACGCGACTTCATCGCGCACGAGCTTCGCGCCGGTCGCTGGCATCTCCTGGCCCGGCGCGGCGACGATGACGAGATCTGGAAAATGAAATTGAAGCTTACGCGCGACGTGACAGATGAGCGGCTCGCCGTCGAACGGCAGCAGCGCCTTCGCTCGCCCCATGCGCGAGCTTTTGCCGCCGCCGAGAATCACCGCGGACCCGTTCGCTATGAGATCGTCTGCGGCTGTCATAACCGGGCATCAGCGGAAGTCTCTTACGTTGTCGCGGCCGTCGCGGTCGCGGCCGGCTTGCGCATCCTCGGACGGCGCGCCTTGCTCGAGCCAGGACTTGAAGTCGCCGAGCGAATGCGCGAGGCGCCATTCGTCGAAAATCGCGCGTGCCATGGCCGTTACGGCGCCGGAAAGCTCCGGCGCGCAGCTCTGCGGATAATCCAGCAGCCACGCCTCGAATGCGTCCGGCTCGGGATCGGCGTCGACGGCGCGCGCGAGCATCTCGCGCTTGATGCCCAGGCCGATCGCGTCGGGCGTCTGGTCGCGCTTGCGGCTTCGGCGGCGGCCCTCGGCCGCCTCGAGAGCGGCGAGCAGCGCTTGGCAGACTTCGCGCGGACGAATCGTGGACATCTATTTTCTCCAGGAAAAGAATCTATCACTCGCGCCGGCTTTTTCCACCACGGCGAGGTCGAGCGCGTAGCCGGCGCCCGGCGGCCTTTTGTACCCCTGTTCCAGCGCCGCCATATCGAGGTCGACGTTCGCGAGATCGTCGAGAATTACTCTTGCCGCCGGACTCGCCTGCAGGCGCGTAAACGTCTTTACGTATCCCAGGCAGCGCTTGCACGACTCTACGACTCGGGTCGTTCCGTCTTTCTCCGGCACGAGGCGCGCGAGCTGCTCGTGATCATCCATGCCGCAGAACGGACAGACGAGGCCGAGCATCCGCCACTCCGAGGCGCAGCGGCCGCAGCGGAGGTAACGATTGCGGTCTATACCGCGGACTTCGGCGAACGCGGGCCATGCCCCGCATACGGGGCAGTACCCTTCCATCCAGCTAATCGGAAGCGAATCCGCCCAGCGGCGGCTGCACGCGTGAAGAAAAGGAACGGCCAACTGCGATGCTACAGCTTGGAACGCGTCGGCATCGGCGCCGAAGCGCGCGGCGGTCTCGCTGAGCGCGGCGCCGTCCTGGCACAAAGAGGCCTTGAGAAGCCCGACCGCATCGGTGCCGCCCACGGCGGCTTCGAGCGTCGCCATTTCCGTCGTACCGCTGTTGAACGCGGTGCGAAGAAGCCGCGAGGTCCATTCTCCAACAGCTTTTTTATCGAACGTTATAGTCGCAGCGGCGAGGAGCGGAACTTTGCTTTCAGGCGCCTTGGCGACATCGGGGACGAAAGCGTCCCACCGGTGATCGCCTAGCTCTTCGACGACTTCGCGCACGACGGCGAGCCAGGGCCCCCACTCCGGACGCTGCCGTCCGAGATCGTCGAGGCTGGTCTCGACCGACACGGTCATTGCCGGCTGAGCCGGTCCGCCTGGCGGGCGCCGGCGAGCGGGGGATTTTGCGCGCGAATGATCTTGGGCGTGTTGGCGTAAGGATCGGAGCCTTCGTGCATGCGCACGACTTTAGTGTCACGGTTGCCGACGTCGGCTCCCGCTCCGCCGCCGCGGCTGCGGCTCGTCTCGGGGCTGCTGCACGCGGTCAGGGCAAGGATGAAGAAGGACAAGAAGAGGATAACGCTCACGTCAGACTCCTTGGGCCGAGAA
>DATFWH010000313.1:0-5393 GCA_035259465.1 Binatia bacterium | reverse complement strand
TCGCGTTGATTCGGCAGCATTCGATCGCGCCGTCATCGATAAACGCAATCTCGCTGTCCGTCCCGACGGCGAACGCCGGCATGGTCAACCGTCCTTCGCCGCCACAAAGCCGCGCCGCGGCCCTCGGCGGCGGCCAGTACGTCATGGCGGCGACGGCGCTGCGCGGTAAAATGGATTTGGCCTGCTTCGAGGACGCGATGTTGAGCGATGCTCGCCTGAAAGACTTGCAGAAGAAAGTCACCGTCGCGGGCGAAGCCGCGCTCGATCGATACTTTCCGCAGTCCTGGCCGGGCCGGGTGCGCGTGCGGCTGAACGACGGCCGGTCTTATACGAACGAGATCATCGTTCCAAAAGGAGAGCGCGCAAATCCGATGTCGCAGAACGACATCGAAGAAAAATTCCTTTCGCTGGCGACGCCGATTCTCGGCGCCGAGGGCGCGCGCTCCGTGGTCGACGCAGTGGAGTCGTTGGACCGGCGGGAATCGTTAAAGGATCTATTCTCCGCGCTCGGCGGCTGAGCTATTTGACGCCGAGCTCGGCGTTGACCTCGCGCTGGAGCGTGAAGTCGAACACGACCGAGCTCTTCACGGGCTCCTTCAGCTTCAAAAATTCGGCGTCGGACTTGAGGTGATCTTCGATCTCTTTCGCCGTGGGAATTCCGTTCGGGGTGTAAGCGGGCAATCCGTAGCGATAAGTTTCGACGGCGATCGGCCGGCTCACGTTCAGATACTTCACGAGGATGTCGGCCGATCCGCTCTCGTTCGCGTGAAAATAACGGTTCGCCTTCGCCAGCGCACGCATTGTGCGCCGGATGAGACCGGCTTTTTCCCGCAGCGTTTTCTCCGAGACGATCAGGCCGGAGATGAAATTGACGTAGTCGTCGCCGATGGAGGCGAGCAGGTTGAGTTTGTATTTGTCGCGCGCGACGAAGACCGTCGGCGGAGAGAGAACGGTGATCTGCACGGGCCCCGAAACCTGGGCCTGGAGCTGCGCGGGAACGTCGCCGGATATAATCGTCGTGATCTCTTTGGCGGGATCTATGCCGCCCTTGCGCAGCATGTGATAGCCGGCGAGCTGCTGGCTGCCGCCGAATGTCGTCACGGCCATTGTCTTGCCCTTGAGATCGGCGAAGGTTTTGAGCTCCGGCCGCGCGACGAGGTAGAAAAGCGGCAGCTTCTGATTCACGGCGAGAACTTTGAGCGGCAGACCCTGGATGATGCTGCGGATCGCGCTGCCCATGATGTGGATCGCTTCGACGTCGCCGGTTGTCGCGGCGGCTATCGCGGTCGTGCCGCGCGTGAGGATCAGCTGCGGCTCCAGGTCTTCCTCTTTGAAGAAGCCCTTGTCCTCCGCGATGAAAGCGAGAATAGAAGAGATAGAGCGGCTCGCGTAGGTGATGCGCACATGCTCCGCGGCAGTTGTCGGCGCGGCGGCCAGCGCGAGCGAGAGACCAGCGAGAAGCAAGACTTTTTTCATCGGCGCGACCGCGCTAGGCTTAACAAGGGTATCCTTGAATTGCAACGAGAGCGTAAGCTATAAGAAATTTCTTCGGTGGAGGCTGCAAAATGGGCGCGAACACAACCCCCGGCTACGAGCTGCTCTACGATATCATTCGGCGGCGATCCAGCATCCGCAAATTAAAACCCGACCCGATACCCGAGGAATATATCGACAAAATCCTCGAAGCTGGCCGCTGGGCGATGTCGGGCGCCAATTCCCAGCCGTGGGAGTACATCGTGGTCAAAGACCCGAAGGTCAAGAAGGACCTTTTCCGCTGCTACACGGAGGTGAACGCCGAATTCATCTACTGGATGGAGCAGCAGCGGGTTTTCGAGCTGCGCCATCCGGCATACCAGATGACGGCGGAGAAAGCCGTCGAGCAGCAGCGCCGCGGCGCGGGCTGGTCGGAAGCGCCGGCCCTGATCGTCGTCGTCGGCGACGGGCGGCGGCAATGGGGCACGGTCCAGGGCGCGCACACCTTCGGCCGCGACCAGTCGCACCTGACCGACGGCCTCGCGAACACCTGCACGCTCATGCATCTCGCGGCGGCTTCGCTCGGCCTCGGCACCCAATGGGTGACGATTCACATTCAGGAGCCGTTCAAAAAAGTTCTGGGCGTGCCGGATCTCATGATGCTTTACCTCATCATTCCGATCGGCTATCCCGCCGTCGAGCCGTCGGAAGGCGTAAGGCGCCCGCTGGAGGAGATCGTGCACCACGATCACTACGACGAGTCGAAGTTCATGAGCAACGAGCGCGTAGTCCAGTATTTGTACGAGCTGCGCGGCAAGACGATTCAGAGCTACCGCCAGTCGTACATCGGCAAAGAAGAGCCAAAGAAGAATTGATATGGCGGATCGCGAATCAACCGTCTGGGCGCAATTGATCGCGCTCCGAGACCGGCAGCGGGCGCTCCGGGCGGAGAGCCCGTTCGTCGTGCGCGGCGCGGATTTGCTCTGGGAGACCAATCCGCAGGGCATCATGAAATGGTACCTGCATCCCGCGACCGAGCGCAGCTGCCACAAGGCGCTGATTTTCTCGGTGCAGAAAATTCCACCGCGGAGCAGCAGCGGCAAGCAGCATTGCCAAGGCGGCATCGTGCATTACGTCGCCGAAGGGAAGGGCAGGACGGTTATCAACGACGTCGCCTACGACTGGGAAGCCGGCGACATCGTCCAGCTGCCGCTGCTTCCCGAAGGCGTGACCTACCAGCATTTCAACGACGACAGCTCGCGCGATGCGGTTCTCACAGCGTGCCAGCCGAACTTGACCGAGCCCCTCGGCGTCGATCGCGGAGCGGGATTGTTCCAGCTCGAAGCCGCGCCTCAATTTTCCGGCGCGTTCGAGTCCGAAGCCGACGATCTCGCCGCGCTCCGCGCCAAGCTCGCGGCGGAATCCGGCAAGGTCGTCGAGGTCAAAGTCGACGCGCCGCAGACGACCTACGACCGCAACTACGCCCGCACGCAGGAGATCCAGCAGCGCTCGCGTACGGGCAAAGTGGTCGTCCGACGCGCCGAGCGCCAGGAGGAAATGACGCGCCAGGGGCGCTTACGCTATTACCTCAACCGCACCGTGCTGCACGACACGGTGCTGAAAGACTGGAACGTCTTCACGCACGAGCTGCGGACGCGCTCGGGCAAGCACCGCCACCAGGGCGGTCTCGTCATCTATGTCATCGAAGGCAAAGGCTATACCGTCTGCGACGGCCAGCGGCTCGATTGGGAGCGCGGCGATTTGATTTTGCTGCCGATCCAGCCCGGCGGCGTCGAGCACCAGCACTTCAATCTCAACGGCGACACGCCGTCGTTCTGGATGGCGTACATCTATAAGCCGTTCCACGACGAGGTGGCGCACGGCATGGAGCAGCGCGAGGAAGCGCCGGAGTTCAAGGGAGAGTGACGTTGACTAAGTTGATACGGCGAGTATTGCAGCTGCCCCTTCTGTTCGTCGCAGCCTGCATCGCGGTCGGCTTTGACGGCCGGAATGTCGCAGATGCTGCGAGCGCGCCGGTAAGAATCAAGGCGAGCTACGGCGGCGAGTTGGGATATCAAGCGCCGCTCTGGGTCGCGCACGATCTGAAGCTATTCGCGAAACACGGGATCGAGTCGGAGCTGATCCGCATCGCCGGCGGCTCGCGCAGCATAGCGACGCTGATGTCGAATTCGATCCAGATCGCGCAGAGCGCCGGCGTCTCGACGGTGCAGGCGGATTTGGTCGGCGGCGATGTCGTCATCGTCGCGACTTCGACGAACCGCGCAACGGTAAGCATCGTCGCTCAGCCAAAAACAATCAAAAAGCCGCAAGATCTGGCGGGCAAATCCGTCGGTCTCGTGGGACGCGGCGACATGAACGAGTATTTTTTCTTGAACGCGCTCGACCGGTGGGGCATCGATCCGAAATCGATCACGTTCCTCTCTATTCCCGGGTCGCAGCCGCGCCTCGTCGCCGTTGCAAACGGCAATCTCGACGCGACGATTCTCGCTCCGCCGTTTACCTTCGAAGCCGAAAAGCTGCGTTTGACGACGCTGGCCGATTTCTCCACCTCGTCCGATCCCTTTCCGCAGTCCGGCCTCGTTGTGCGGAAGGACTATCTCCGCAGCAACCGCGACACGGTGAAAAAGATCATCATGGCGTACGTCGAGGCGATCCACGTGCTCAAAAACGACGCCGAGAAGAGCACGGCGATCATGAAGAAATATATGCGCATCACCGACGACGCGATCGCCAAGCGGAGTTTCGAATACTATTCGAAATTGTTTTCACAGCCGCCGCTGACGGAAGAGAAGGGCGTGGCGACGGTGCTCAAATTCCTCGCAACGCAGTCCGAGTTTGCGAACGCGAAGAACGCGAAGGCGTCGGATTTCTTCGACAACAGCGTCATCGCCGAGCTCCAGCGCGAGGGCTATCTCGCGCGCTTCAAATAGAAAGCGAAGCCTCCGTGGCGCGGTCTTATTTCAACTACGAATCGATGCTCCGCTGGCGCGCGGAGTGGCTCGAGAAGCAGCGCAGCGGCAAACTTCTCGTCAAATCCACCGACCGCGACTTCGAAGCGTCGCGCCAGGCGCTGCTCAAGCGCTACGTCACGTTCGAATTCACGCCCGAGGTGGCGTCGACCAACTGGTCGGTGTTCGTCAACGACGTTAAGCAGCATTCGGGCCGCCACCGCCATCAGGGCGGCCTCGTTCTATTCGTGGTCGCCGGCAGCGGCGGCACCGACATCGACGGCGTGCGCTATCGATGGAAGCGCGGCGATCTGATTACGCTGCCGATTCGCCCCGGCGGCGTCGAGCACCAGCACTTCAACGACCGCGCGGGCCAGGACTGCCGCTGGGTTGCGTTCTACTACAAGCCGTTCGAAGACTGGGTGTGCCACACGATGACGCACATCCAGGACCACGACGGCACGCCGCCCGCCGCGAAGGAAGCCGGCGCTTCCACCGCGGCGGCCGCTCCTGACCGCCGCCTTCCCGATTTTCACTACGCGCCGCAGAGCAAATCGTCCGCGACGCTGTATGATGCATTGATCCAGATGCGCGACGTTCAGCGCGAGCTGCGGCAAACGGGAAACAACTGCGTGCGCGCCGGCGACCGGTTGCCCTGGGAAGTCAATAGTCACGGCATTCTCCGCTGGTATCTTCACCCGCTGCTTCTCTACACGGCGCTGAGAAATTTCTCGGCTTACGTGCAATGCATTCCCGCCGGCAGCCGGAGCGGACTGCAGAAGCATCCCGGCGACAAGGCGTTCTTCTTTCTCGCCGGCAAAGGCCACACCATCGTCGACGGCGAGCGCTACGATTGGGGGAAAGAAGATCTATTGATCCTGCCGATCCGTCCCGACGGCGTGACGTATCAGCACTTCAACGACGATCCATCCGCGCCGGCTTTTCTCTTCG
>DATFWH010000312.1:0-6593 GCA_035259465.1 Binatia bacterium | reverse complement strand
CAATCGACGAGAACCGGCCGTGCGCCCGTGAGTACGATCGCGTTGGCCGTCGCGGCGAACGTCATGCTCGAGGTGATCACCTCGGCGCCCATGCCGATGCCGGCGCCGAGCAGCGCCGCGTGGAGCCCGGCCGTGCCGGAGGAAACGGCGATCGCGTGCGGCATGCCGAGATATCGACGAAAGCCCTCTTCGAAAAGCGCCACCTTGGGGCCTGTCGTGATCCAGCCCGAGCGCAGCGTCTCGACGACCTCGCGAATTTCCTCCTCCTCGATCGTCGGGCGCGATAGCGGGAGAAAATCTTTGCGAATGGGATGCATACTCACCAGAGTTTCAAGTTTCAGTTTTAAGGTTTCACGAAAGAGCGGCCGAACGTGAAACGTGAAACTTTAAACTTGAAACGATTTTTATTCTCCCTTAGCCACCCAGCCGCTGCGGCCGGGCACGCTGCCGCGCGTCACCGCGCGCGCGGGGAGATTTATTTTTTTCGCGACCACATCGCGAAGCAGAACCGTCTCGATCGAGCGTTTATGGACTTCGCGCAAGAACTCTTCGAAGAGAGACAGATACGGGCGCCCCTCGACTTCGGCGTGAACGGTATGGACGTTCAACCCGTCGCACAGCGATGATAGAAGAGCCTCGTTCGGCCGCGGTTCGCGCCCGATCAGCTCGTCCAACGTCGGCAGCGTAGTGGGAATCTGCAGCGTGCTAAATATCCGCCCGCCGGCCGAGGGATAAAACGGCGCGGCGCCGCGCACGTCGCTCGCGTAATCGAAGCCGAGCCGGTCCTGCACGGCGAGACTCGCCTCCGTGCAGCGCCAGCCCGGCGCGGCCGTCGCGCGCGGCCGCGCTCCGAGAATCCGCTCGTATGCCCTGACGCCGCGCTCGAGCTCAGCCTCGATGGCCGTCTCGCTGAGTTTTTCCAGCCGGTCCTGCCAGAAAACGTGATCGTATCCGTGAACCCCGAGCTCGTGCCCAGCGTCCACGATGGCGCGCAGCGGCCCGGGATTTTCGTCGCCGATCGGCTTTGACGGCAGCAACGTCCCGGACAGCAGCGTTTTGACGCCGTAGAGACGAAAGGGATTCGTGCGCAGCATTTTCAGTATGAAAGAAGGCCGCCAGATCCTGCGTATCGCGCGCCCCGAATGATCGGGACCGAAGCTAACGAAAAAGCTCGCGTGAACGCCGTAACGCCGAAACAGCTCGAGCATGCGCGGCACTCCTTCGGTCAAGCCGATGCGCGTATCCACATCCACTTTCAGCGCCAGCTGCATGGCACAGCATCATACCCCGATTTCAAATATTTCACACGATACAGCCCAATTTTCGAGCAAACCTTTGACATACCCGCCGATATGCTTTACCATTCGACGAATTCTCGTCCCCGCTGATTACAGCCGCGCTTAATGGATTTCCTCTGGGACCTGTTTCATAGGATCTACGACGTCGAGACGATCGTCCGCGTCGGCGGGCTCGCCGCGCTTACGGCGATCGTCTTCGTCGAGACCGGGCTCCTGGTCGGCTTTTTTCTCCCCGGCGATTCGCTGCTCGTCACCGCCGGGATATTCGCGGCGCGCGGCGATCTCGACATCGTGACGATGGACATCGTTCTGAGCGTCGCCGCGGTCGCAGGCGATACCGTCGGCTACGCCATCGGGCGGCGCACGGGGCCCAAAATCTTCAAACGCGAGGACTCGCTTCTGTTCCGCCGCAAGCACTTGTTGGCGGCGCAGGAGTTCTATGAAAAGTACGGCGGTTTCACGATCGTCGTCGCACGCTTCGTCCCGATTATCCGCACCTTCGCTCCGGTGGTCGCCGGCGTCGCTGGCATGCACTACCGGCGCTTCATCGCTTATAACGTCTGGGGCGGAATCTTGTGGGTCCTCACGACGACGCTCGGCGGCTATTTTCTCGGCAAGGCGTTCCCGAACATCGGCGAGAGCATCCACATGGTCATCGCGGTCGTGATTTTCGTTTCGCTGCTGCCGGCGATTATCAAATTCGCGATGGAAAAATGGAAGGGCGCGCAGCGCGCAGGGTAGAACCGTGGGAAACTGGGCGGTCGCGGTCATATTGGGAATCGTCGAAGGGCTGACGGAGTTCATCCCCGTCTCTTCCACCGGCCATCTGATCATGGTCGGGAATCTGCTCGGCTTCGTCGGCGAGAAGGCCTCGACGTTCGAAGTCGCCATCCAGCTCGGGGCCATCCTCTCGGTCGTCGTGCTCTATCACGAGCGCTTCACGCGCTTGATCCCGATCAAGCGAGCGCTCTACTCGCCGCTCAGCTCCGCGCTCGACGGCTGGTCGGGGATCCTCCGCATCGGCGTCGCGACGCTGCCCGCGCTGATCGTCGGATTTCTCGTGCGCAATATTATCAAGCGATATCTCTTCGCCCCGCTGCCCGTGGCGGCGGCGCTCTTCGTCGGCGGGATCGCCATTCTCGCCGCCGAGCGCGCCGTGCGCCGGCGGCCGACCGCCACCGTCGATACGCTCTCGCTCGGACAGGCGCTCGGCATCGGCCTCTTTCAAACGCTGGCGCTTTGGCCCGGCACGTCGCGGTCGGCGGCGACGATCGTCGGCGGCATGCTACTGGGGCTCGACCGCAAAGGCGCTGCCGAATTTTCCTTTTTAATCGCCGTGCCGATCATGATAGCGGCGACGGGCTACGACCTGCTGAAAATCCACGACAAGCTTTCCGGCGCGGAGACGGCGCAGTTCGCCATAGGATTCGCCGTCGCGTTCATCGTCGCAATCGCCACGATCAAGTGGTTCGTGCGCCTGCTGAACCGCTGGAGCCTGGCCCCGTTCGCGTGGTACCGGATCGCCGTCGCGCCGATTTTTTATCTGCTCGCCAAGTCGAGCTTCTGAGCCGCCTCGCGGTCGGCAGGCGGATGATTCGTCGCAACGACGTTGTAGTCGTTGCCGACGATCAGGTAGACCGAGGCGCCAGCGTCTTTTTTGAGCTTCTCGTAATTCTCGCGGTCGGTGAAAGCGTACACGCGCTTGACGGAGAGCCAGCGCCGGCGGAACTCCGGCTCGTCGATCATCCATCGGCTGGTGTCCTCGGCGCGCGCGCCGAAATCGAGCTCGCCGCGCCACGCGACCACGGTAACGATCCGTTCTAAGTACACCGGCAGATCCTGGTAATAGGCGCGGTAGGACGCAATCTCGTCGCCCCGATTAAGCCGCGGCTTCAGCGCGAGCGCGATGACGATACCGCGGAGGCGTCGCCGCGCCGCCAGAATTCCTATCGCAGCCGCGCCGGCGAATAGAATCGCCGCCTGACCGTAGAGATACGGCCGCAGGCGCGCCAGATCGCGGCGCGTCGGCGCAGCGGCGGCCGAAATCGTCGCGTCATCGCTCGGCATCTGGAGACTGGGCCAGTTCGAATAGCGCTCGAGCGCATACTGCACGCCGGTCAGATCCAACCAAACGAAAAGCAGCATAACCGCCGCGGCAGCGGCGGCTCCGTATAGCATGCCGCGGGGCATGTCCGCCTCCCACGACCGGGAGAAAGCGCGCGCGATAAGCAGCGCCAGCGGAGGCAAAACCGGAAGCATATACGTGAACAATTTCGACGATGCGATGGAAAAAAACAAAAACGTAAGGAGCGCCCACAGGAACAGAAATAGTTCAACGCGATAATCGCCCCACCGCCCCCTGGGGTGGTTCACCGCCGCACGACAAGCCTGCACGGCGAAAGCCATCCACGGGAACGCTCCTATCAAGAGAACCGGAACATAAATCCACGCCTGGAGTCCGCCTTCCTCCGCTCCCGCGTAGCGGCCCAGCTGCCCTTCCATAAAATAAAAGCGGGCGAACTCCGGGTTCCGCGCCGCGACCAGAAAGTGCCACGGCCCGGCGATAAGGACGACAAGAGCCACTCCGGACAGGATATGTAAGCGCTTGAGAACGTTCCATTCGCCGAGCAACGCAATCCATGCGCCGATCACAAGTCCAGGCAGCACGACGCCGAGAAATCCCTTGGTCATCGTCGCGAGCGCCACAGCGATATAGAATGTCCACATGAGCGCGCGGCGCGGCCGGTCTTGCGGATGCCGCGTCGCGATTAAGAACGCGAGCATGCCCGCGCTTAAAAAAACCGTGAATACCGTGTCGACCGCTACGACGCGGCCGAGCGAATAGTAAAGCGGACTGGTTGCGAGCACGATCGCCGCCAACAGTCCCGTGCGCGCATCGAAGAGCTCGCGGCCTGCGGCATATGCCACGAGGCATCCCAAAACTGCGAAGCATGCGGGCCAGAATCGCAGCGCCGCTTCGCTCACACCGGCGAGTTTGATGGAGAATGCTTCGAGCCAATAAAACAGCGGCGGCTTCTCGAAGTATTTCACGCCGTTCAGCCGCGGCGTGACGTAGTCGCCGCTGACGACCATTTCGCGCGCGATTTCGGCGTAGCGCCCCTCGACCGGCGACCAGAGCGCGCGGCCGCCGAGAAGGAAGCCGAAATAGATCGCAAGAACAGGAACGAGCCAAAGGAGATCCCGACTCACGTTGGCGGGGCGCATCAGCGTTCACCCAGAACTTCGCCGCTGGATAGTCGATAATTTTTCGCGAAAGCCGTCGCGGGAAGCTCCACATCGCCTTCGAATTGTAAGTGTTGAAGCACGACGGCCCCGGCGCTCGCGGCAACGCGTATTCCCGTATCGTCGATCGAAAGCACGGCTCCGGCGTCGGCGGCGCCCTCTTGGCGATCGACGTCCGCTTTCCAAACGAAGAGCTTCTTTCCGCGGAGGAAGGTAAAGGCGCCGGGGTAAGGATGGGTTACGCCGCGGACGAGATTATAGATTTCCACCGCCGGTCGCCGCCAATCGATCCTGCCGTCTTCCGGGCGCCGCCCCCCGAATTTCGTCGCGCGCCCGTGATCCTGCGCCGTCCGCGGCGCACGGCCTTCGATCAGCAGCGGATAAATTTCCGCCATCAATTCGCGCGCCGCGCGCGTGAGCTTTCGATAAAGCGCAAGCGCCGTGTCGTCGAAGTCGATCGGCACGCGCTTCTGCGCGACTATGTCGCCGGCATCCGCCCTCTCGACCATGTAGTGCAGCGTAACGCCCGTCTCGCTCTCGCCGTTGACGATCGCCCAGTTGACCGGCGCGCGGCCGCGGTAGCGCGGCAGCAGCGAGCCGTGGAGATTCAACGCCCCGAGGCGGGGAATCGAGAGCAGATCCTTGGATAAGATCCGGCGATAGTAAAACGAAAAGATCAGCTCGGGCGCGGCGCGCCGAATCGTCTCGATAAAATCGACCGTGTTGGGATTTTCAGGCGCGTAGACCGGCAAATGGCGGCGGCGCGCCAGGTCGGCGACGGAGCGAAACCAGATTTCCTCCCGCGGATCGTCTTCGTGCGTCACGACGGCGTGGATGTCCGCGCCGGCGTGAATTAAAAAATCGAGACATTCGTAGCCGACGTCTTGGTAAGCGAACACCGCGAGCTTCATGGCAGCGCATCGAAGCGGCGGAGCGAAATCGCCGGTTCCATTGACAACATCGCCTCTCTATATGAAGCTAATCCGACGAATGGGAATCGACGCAGCAATCCAGTCTTTTGTCGCGAGCGAGATCAAGATTCCGGCGGTGAGAGCGGCGGCGCGTTTCGCCGCCGGACTCGAAGTCGGCGATCAGCTCGCTTCTTTTTGCCTTCTGTTTATCATGCTGGGTTATCTCACGCAAAAACCGCGGCTCGTCAAAACCTCGACCGCCGCCCTGTTTGCGCTGGCCGCCGGCGGCATTTTGGTGCAAGCCTTCAAGTACCTGATCGGCCGCGCACGACCGGGAATCGGGCTCGGCGAGATGGCGTTCATCGGGCCGCACTTCTCCCCGAGCGGCTTCGATTCTTTTCCATCCGGACACACGACGGCGATGTTCTCCCTGCTGGCGGTCTTTTGCCGTTTCTATCCGGGCTTCACCGCTCCTCTTTACGCCGTCGGCTTGGCGCTGTCGGTGTTCGCGCGCGTCGTGACCGGACAACACTTTTTCACCGACGTCATCGGCGGCGCCGTGCTCGGCTCGGCCGTCGGCCTTGTCGTCGCTTGGTGTTTTCGCAGCGCCATCGAATCGCCGACCGCGCCGCCGCAACCGGCGGCTGCGGCCGACCCGGAGGTCCGCGCGCTGAGACCGCTGGCGGAGATTTTGGACCTCGCGGTCGTCGGACTTTTCTCGGGAGTGGTTCTGCTTTTCGGCTCCGGGCTCGACTTTTCTTCGGCAACGCTCGGCGTGCTGACGGCCCTTGCCGTCTATTTTCTGGCCCGCCATCTCGGCGGCCGCGACACTGCGCTCTACGCGCCGCTTGTGCTTTCGAGCTGCTTTTTGTTCGTCCATGTCTCGCGCACGCTTCCGGCCGACACGGCCTGGCTCTTTTTCACCACCCTGGCGTTCACGTACTACGCCTACGCGACGGCCAGCGGACGAAAACGCTTCTTTCTCCTCGGTCTCGCCTACGGGTCGATCGGCCTCGGCCTGCTCGCGCGCGGATGGCCCGCGCTCTTCCCGGTTCCGGTTTTTTGGTTCTACGAATATGCGACGGCGAAAGCCGAAGGCCGCGCTTGGCTCCGCCGCGCGTTTATTCCTCATTTGCTGTTT
>DATFWH010000311.1:0-7007 GCA_035259465.1 Binatia bacterium | reverse complement strand
CCACCGCCTCCACCTCGACCACCACCGCCGCCACCGCCGCCTCGGCTCGCGCTGCCGCGCGAGCTCGCGCTGCGCGCCGAGCTGCCACCGCCGCCGGACCCCGAAAACGCGCCGCCGCGCGACGACGATCCGCGGTCGAAGCTGCCGCCGCCTGCTCCGCCGCCCGCGCGGTTGCTGACGCTGGCGCGATCGCCAGCACCTCCGCCGGCGCCGCCGCGATCGCCGAGACCACCGCCGGCCCCACCGCGGTCCGCGGTGCCGGGGCGATTGCCGCCGCCCGCCCCGCCACGGTCGCCGGCGGGTCCGGCGCGGTCGCCCGCGCCGCGGTTGGAGAGATCCTGCCTGCCCTGCTCGGCGCGGCCGCGGTACTGCTCGCGCGATTTCATCTGATCGCTGGTGCTCGCGCGATTGAATTTCTGCGCGGTTCCCTGATCGCGGTAGGAAGCTCCTTTTCTGTGCTCGGCGTTGTGCTGCCAGTTGCCTTTGCCGCCGGCCGGCAACTGGTTCGCGTACTTGCCGCGGTCGATCTTATTATTGATGTTAATGTTATTGTTATTGTTTATCTTGACGTTGCCGCCGTTCCAGTCGCAGTTGCCCCAACCATAGCCCCAGGCCGCTCCCATCGCGGCACCCGCAAACATGCCGGCGCCGAACCAGAACGCCGACCCGGCGACATATCCGGGCGGATAATAAGAGTACGGAGGATAAGCCGGGTACGGCCAAGCACCGTAAACCACCGTCGGGTTATACGTCGGTACGTAAACGACTTCAGGATTGGCGGGCTCGATTCTAATCACCTGCTGTTCGACGATGACCTTCTGCTCCTTGGTCGTTTGGAGATTCCCCGCCGACTGAGCCTTGTGGCGAAGACTCTGGATAGTGTCAAGAACTTTTTTCTGGTCGGCCAGGAACGCATCGCCCAGCTTAGTCGTCCAGTCGAGCTTCTCGCTCATCATGGTAAGCACCTGGGGAAAGGCGACCAGCGACTTGACGCTGGGATCCCAATCCTGTTTTTCCAGCTCGGCGGTCAGGGCATCGCCCGTGAGCTTGGAATTTTGCTTCACCCAGCGGTCGGCGATCACGACTTCGATGGGATAGGTCGAGGCCATGAGGATCTGCGAGATCAGATCGTCCGGATGCAGGGCGATCGGCGCCACAAGCTGCTCGATCTCCTCCGGCTTCAGCGGTGGCGCCGTTTCGGGCTGCTGCTGCGCGACGAGCAGCGGAGGCCATGCGATTAAAGCAGCCATGAGCCAGGCCAAGGCTCGCATCAAAACCGGCTTCGTTTTCATTTCAGCACCTCTCTTGTAACGGATAACTCGATCTCGCTTACTTCAACTTGACGTTCACGCCGCCGGCGCCCAAGCTGAACTGCGTGCCGGATTGTTTTGCCTGATCGCCCGATAGCACAATGACGACGCCGTTCGCGTTTCTAATCGTGATGTCGCTCGCGCCGCCCGCAACGGCGAAGGTCGCGGCACTACCGACATAGTTTCCCGAGAAGTCCGATACGCGCTTCAGATCGTAAACCTTTCCCA
Organism: Binatia bacterium; assembly: GCA_035259465.1. Lineage (GTDB taxonomy): Bacteria > Desulfobacterota > Binatia > UBA9968 > UBA9968 > JAJPJQ01. The sequence continues at coordinate 5,469 of DATFWH010000311.1, read as the reverse complement.
CGGCTGTCAGGCCGGAAACACCGATATTTACGAGACTCAGCCCGGAGACAGAGAACGGATACTCTTTACCCTGATATAACAACGTGCCGTCGCCCCAGCTGTAGCCCACGCCCAGCGCAACGGATTTCGCGCTCACACGGACCATCGCTGACGGGAGCCTCTCCTCCGGCTTTTGATAATTGCTGTACGCCTGGTCCGCGTTCGTCATCAGGCGCGCCTCGGCGTTCTCCTGTACTTCCCAGCCGAGTCTCTGGACTTCTTGGCGCGCCCGGTCGCTCATCGTGCCGCCGACCCAGAGCTGCTTTCGCTTCGCGCCGGAAAGCTCGTCGAATCTTTGATTCGCGGCGGTGAGGAACCGCCCCATCGTCTCGGTCCAGACGAGATGGTCCAGAGGCAGAGTGATAATAATCGCGTCGCCGATGCGCGCGGCCGCCAATCCGCCGATCGATTGGAAGCTCTCGATCGGCGCGACGTTTTTGTGATAGCCGAGGTACATTTCCGCCACGCGCTGGCGGAAATAGGTCAGGGTCTTGGTGTCGCTGAGCGCCGCCGCGTTGACGAACGCGCCGCGGTTCGCGACGCCCATCATTTGATCCAAAGCGTCGACGAGAACCGTCTGCTCGCGGGGAGTGTAGAGCGAATTATTGAGAAACAGATCCGCGACCTCCGCCTGCACGCCTATCTTCGCGAGCTTGTCCTGATTCATGCGGCGCAGGTCGGACGGGGGTGTGGTGCGATAAACCTCGTTCATCAGGTTGTTGCTGCCCGAAACTGATATCGCGATGCCGGCGCCGCCGGGAACGGCCATCAGCGCGGCCGCCCAGGTAAGGCCGCCGGCGTAGCCGGCCCAGGAGATTTCGTCGAGCCGATCCTGCAAAACCTTGTTATCGGAGTAGACATCGACGCCGAACTGATAGGCGTATTCCCTTTTCGTTTTAGAGAAGCCGATCCAGTCTTTCACCTTGCTATCTTCGGCATCGCTGCGCTTTGGGCCAGTGAGGGCATCTCCGGCGCGGCGAAAAGCCGCCCCGATACCCGAAACCGTGCCTTTCACGGTTTGAACCGGACTCGTGATGAGGTTCTTCATGCCGGTAAGCGTGTCGAGTCCGGCTTCTTTGATCGAGGCGCCGTATTCTTTCGTCCCTTCGATCTGCTCCATTACCGCGAGCGCGTTGATCTCCTGCACGCGCTTACGCAGCATCGCCGTCGACACGGCTGTGAACTGGCCGAACTTGGAATCGATCGTGTAAATGTTGAGATAGCCGTCGTTCCGCACCTGCTCCTGCACCCGGTGGTGCGGGCCGGAAATCAAATCGGGCGGCAAAATCTTCGACGCGCTCAAGATCGCCGGTGCCTCGTAGGCCGGCTGTGCCGCGAAGAGGAGCAGCGGTTCGAGAAAGTAAATCAAGGCGAGGAAGAGCGCGAGGCGCGAGATGAACCGCCCGCGGCGATCGTGTGAGAGCCGTTTGATCAAGTTGCCTCCTTTTATGTTGCAGTCACAAATTATGTTGCAGTCACAAAGAGAATCAGCCGGGAACATAGCCGGACATCCACCCTCTGACTATTGGACTTTGGTCCAATCGCCTAAGCTGTCGCCGGCGGCGTGCCGCTGCCGGGCATGGTAAGGGCGGCGTGCAGCGTCCGGACGAACAACTCGTCGTCGAAAGGCTTGCGGAGAAAGGCCAGCGCGCCCATCCCGAGCGCGCGCTCGCGCACGCCGGGCTCGTCATGGGCGGTGATGAAGATGATCGGCAGGCGGCTTCCGCTGGCGACGAGGCGCCGCTGCACCTCCAGACCGTTGATGCCCGGCATCTGGACGTCGAGCACGACGCAATCGACGCGGAACGACGGCATCGCCTCGATGAGATCGACGAAATCCTGCCCGGAGAGAAACGTGTCCGCTTCCATCCCGAGCGAGCGGACCAGCCGCTTGAGGGCCCGGCAGACCGATTCGTCATCGTCTACGATTGCAATCATGGCTTTTTCTTCGGCCATCGGCGGCATGCGTCGACAGGACACCCGGCAATAAAAGGTCGCATCTCTAAGGATAGGGACGGTAATTGTACGGATAATATCGGTACGCCGGGTAATAGTACGGGTAATAGTACGGATAATAATAAGAACCGTAATAACCGTAGTAAGGCGCGGGAACCACGTAGCATCCGGCGAGAGCGGCAAGACAGGTAAGCAGCGCCGATGCCGCCAGTACGGTTCTGATCGTCGCCTTCATTCGCCTCTCCTTTTTCCTCTCTCCTCGCCGAGGAGCCGGCGGCGCCGCGACTTCGCGTCGTCCGGCTGCGGTTCGATTTGTTCAATGTCTATGTAACGGAGGCAAGGTTGTATATTGGACCTTGGTCCAATGCGGAGGAGAGGCGGAGCGTAAGCGGCGAAGGGAGGCGGTAGAAGAAGTTTACAGCGTGTGACTCACATCTAGGCCGCCGATGTGTTCGATGGACGAACCGCAGTGCGCCCGCAGCAACATCTCCACATGGGCACAGAACGCCGGGTCTTCGAACAACAAGCAGCCCATATAGACGGTGTTATCAAATTCCATGACGATAAATAATTTGTTCGCTGGCGGGACTGTAATGGCCGGCCATCGCACCTCGCGAAGGATGCCGACTTCGCCCTTCGGATGCCGGTCCCCAGCGCCGCGCAGACGCGACCACACCGGGGGCCAGTTGCGCACCCCGCGATAATTCATGAGGGGATGGCTGCGCAGCTGCATAAAACAATTTTACGTTTTGTCGATGCGCGCGCGCTCCGTCAATCGTACCAGCTCCGCGAGCGAATCGACGCCCATCTTGTTCATGACGCGGGCGCGGTGGACTTTGATCGTCTTCTCGACCGTGCCGAGGTCGTAAGCGACCTGCTTGTTGAGCTGTCCCGCGACGATATGCTCGAGCACCTCGCGCTCGCGCGGCGTCAAGCTGTCCATGCGCGAGCGAATGTCTTCCATCTCATCGCGCTCCCCGCGCTCGCGCGCGCAGCGGGCGAGCGCCTGCTCGATCGCTTTCAGAAGAACGGTGTCCTTCACCGGCTTGGGAAAAAAATCGACCGCGCCGTCTTTCATCGCCTGAACGCTCATGGGCACGTCGCCGTGGCCGGTGATGAAAACGACCGGCAGGATTTTTTTAGCCTTGTTCAGCTCGCGCTGCAGATCGATGCCGCTAAGACCGGGCATGCGGATGTCGAGGACCAGACACGCCACGCCGGCCTCGTGCCCGTCGGCGAGAAACTCCCTCGCCGAAGCGAACGCCTTCGCCTCGTATCCGGCCGAGCGCATGAGGCGCGTCAGAGCCTTTCGCACCGAAGGGTTATCGTCGACGATGTAAACAGTCGAAGATTGTTTGGTCATGCCTGCTCGCTCCTCGATGGATCCTGCGTCCCCTCCTGGATCGGCAGCGTAAAAGAAAAAACGGCGCCGCGCCGGGTCGGATTGGCCTCCGTCCACATGGGGTTGGCATCCGCCCAGAGATGGCCTTGATGGGCTTCGACGATGCTGCGGCAGATCGAAAGCCCCATCCCCAAGCCTTGGAGCTTCGTCGTATAGAAGGGTTGAAACAGCCGCGCGCGCTTCTCGGGCGTGAGACCGGGGCCGGTGTCGCGCACCGACACTTTGACCATCCGGCCGTACGCCTCGGTGCGGATCGTCGCTTTGCGCTCGTTTCGCGGCGACTCTTTCATAGCATCGAAGGCGTTCAACAAGAGGTTCAGCACGACCTGCTGGATCTGCACCTTGTCGCCGACGACCGGCGGCAGGTCGTCGTCCGTTTCGATGACAATTTCAACGTTTAGCAAAATCGCGTCGCTGTGCAATAGCGTCGCGACGTCGCGGATCAAAGCGGCGAGGTCGAGCGTAACGAACTCCAGTTTTTCTTTTTTCACCAGCGCGCGCATGCGGCGAATGACCTCGCCCGCGCGGCTATTGTCCTGCACGATGTCCTGAAGAATCTCGCGGACCTCCGCGAGATCGACCGACTCGCGGCCGAGGAAGCGCAGCGCGGCCTGCGCGTTGCTGAGAATCGCCGTCAGCGGCTGGTTTAATTCGTGCGCCAGCGACGCCGCCAGCTCGCCCATCGTCGAGATGCGCGATACGTGCGCGAGCTCGCCGCGCAGGTCCTGGTTCTGCAATTCCGTTTCTTTGCGCTTGGTAATGTCGGTCGATGCGCCGAGCACCTGCCTGCCCGAGCCGTTGTGCTCGAGGATCGGCCGCTTAACAGTCTGCAGCCAGCGGACGTTGCCGAGCGCGTCGGTGATGCGCTCTTCCGGAATGAAGCGGTCCTGAAGCGTGTCGAGGACCTCCTGATCGATACGGCGAAAAAACTCGACTTCGACGCGGTTCGGATTGAAATCCGCGTCGGTTTTTCCGATGAGCTTCTCCACGCTCGTACCGTACGCGGCGGCCACGGCCTGATTCGCCAGCGTAAAACGCCCCTGCGCGTCTTTGGCGAAAATGAAGTCGGGAACCGTATCGATCACCTGGCGAAGGAACGCCCGCTCTTTCTCCAGATCTTCCGCGGCGCGCCTGCGCTCGGCGATGTCGACGATCGTGGTCAACAGCACCAATCCATCGGCGGCTTCGATCGAGCTGAGTCCGATCTCGACTGGAAGCTCCCTGCCGTCCTTGCTGAGCGCGAAGGACTCGCGCGCCGCGCTCATCGACCCGGCCTGCGGCGCGGCGAGAAATTCCGCCCGATAGGGCGCGTTGCCTCTGCGGAACCGCGCTGGAACGAGCATCGCGAACGGCTGCCCGATCAATTCCTCGCGCGAATAGCCGAACAGCTTTTCCGCTTCGGTATTGATCATGACGATCTCGTCCCGCTGGTTCGTCATCACCATGGCATTGGCCGACGCCTCGACGGCGAGGCGGAATCGCTCTTCGGCCCTATGGATCTCCGTGATATCGACGCACGATCCGATGTAGCCGAGGAAAGCGCCGCCGGCGTTGATCCGCGGTGCGCCGGTATCGAGGATCCAGCGGTATTCGCCGTCGAATCGCCGCAGGCGGTAGGCCATCATGAACCGCTGCCGCGCGTCGAAAGACCGGGTATAAATCTCGAGGATGCGCCGGCGGTCTTCGGAGTGAACGCCTTCTGACCAGCCTTCGCCGAGCTCCTGCTCGACTCCGCGGCCGGTGAAGGCGATCCAGCTTTTATTGACGAAAGTACAGAGTTTGTCGGTGTCACTCATCCAGATCATTACGGGCGCGGCGTCGGCCATGAAGCGAAACCGCTCTTCGCTTTCGCGCACCGCCTCCTCGGCCCGCTTCCGCTCGGTGATGTCGAGCACGACGCCCATCCTGCGCCGCGCGTCCACGCTGCGGCCTTTAGCCAGAAGCCAGCGAATCGTTCCGTCGGGCAAAAGCATCCGGAACTCGCCCTCGAACGGGAGATCGTGTTTCTCGGCATGCCGCATCTCCGCCTGGATCCGCTCAGCGTCTTTGGGATGGACGCTGGCGAGCAGATC
>DATFWH010000310.1:0-7824 GCA_035259465.1 Binatia bacterium | reverse complement strand
CCGAGAACCTTGACGAATTCGGTGTTGACGCGGTTGGGAAAGAACGGGTGATGCTCGAAGCGCGGGCCGAGCTTTTCGAGATCGAGCTTCTCGGGATCGTCCGGATAAACGACGCAATGCGGATTTCCCATCGACACGCAGGTTACTCGATAAACCGTTCCATCGACGTCGAGCGGATAATCGAGAATCTTGCCGTCGGCGTTGACGGGAATCTTGTGTCCCTCGAGAGTCGGCTCGCCCATGTCGACCTCGACGAGATCGCCGACGAGCCGCGGCCGGATGATGCCGGCGAGCGTCTCGACCGCGAGCTCGGTCTTTTTCGTGAGATCGTGATCGCGCACATATTTGGCGAAGCAGCGGATGCCGTTGCCGCACATCTCGACCTGGCTGCCGTCGGCGTTGTAGATCTCCATCTTGAAATCGCCGACCTTCGACGGGTGAATCGTCAGCAGCTGATCCGCGCCGACGCCGAAGCGGCGGTCGCAGAGCTGCTTCGCGATCTTCGTGAGGTCGCGCCTTTCGCCGCCGAGGCAATCGATGAAAATGAAATCGTTGCCGCAGCCGTGCATCTTGGTAAAACGAAGCTCGCTCATAGAATCGATTCGCTTACTGTAAGGCGGGCGGGATCGCCTCGCCGCGAACCAGATCGTCGAGCGACTCGCGCTGCCGCACAACATAGTATTTATCGGCGTCGACGAGCACTTCCGGGGGCCGCGGATGAGAATTGTAATTCGACGCCATGGTAAAACCATACGCCCCGGCGCTCATCACCGCCAGGAGATCGCCGGCCTTCGGACGCGGAATTTCACGGTCCTTGGCGAAGAAGTCGCCGCTCTCGCAGATCGGCCCGACAACGTCGGCGACGATTGTCTCCATCTTGCTCTCGGCGACGGGCCGAACCGCCTGATAGGAACCGTAAAGCGCCGGGCGGATGAGGTCGTTCATGCCGCCGTCGACGACGACGAACTTTTTCTCCTCGTGCTCTTTGAGGTAGAGCACTTCGGTCACGAGCAGCCCCGCGTTGCCGACCATCACGCGTCCGGGCTCGAGAATGAGCGTGACATTCAGCCCTTCGAGGCCTTTGACAAGCGCGCCGGCGTATTCCTCGGGGCTGGGCGGCTCTTCGTCCTTGTAGCGGATACCCAAGCCGCCGCCGAGGTCCAGATACCGTATGTCGGCGCCTTCTTTTCTGAGATAGCCGACGAGCACGCGATCGAGATATTCGCGCACGCGCGCGAGCGCGTCGACGAAAGGACCGACGGATGTGAGTTGCGAGCCGATGTGGCAGTCGACGCCGATCACCTCGAGGTTTTTCAGCGTGAGGGCCTTCTTGTAGAGCTCGGCCGAGCGCTTGATCTCGATGCCGAACTTGCTCTTTTTCATGCCGGTCGAGATATACGGGTGCGTCTTCGGGTCGACGTCGGGGTTGATGCGCAGGCTGATCGGCGCGCGTTTGCCGAGCGCGCGGCTCACTTCATCGATGAACGTGAGCTCCTGCTCGGACTCGACATTGAACATCAGGATGCCGGACTTGAGCGCATATTCGATTTCGTCGCGCTTCTTGCCGACTCCGGAAAAGACGATTTTCCTGGCATCGCCGCCCGCCTTGAGCGCGCGGAAAAGCTCGCCGCCGGAGACGATGTCGAAGCCGCTCCCCTCCTTCGCGAAGGCGCGAAGCACGGCCAGGTTCGAGTTCGATTTCACCGAGAAGCAGACAAGGTGCGGCGTCTTGCCGAATGCCCGGTCGAAGACGCGGTAATGGCGTCTGAGCGTCGCGAGGCTGTAAATGTACGCGGGCGTGCCGACCTCGCGGGCGATTTTCCGCACCGGCACTTCTTCGGCGAACAACTCGCCGTCGCGGTATTCGAAATGGTTCATTGAGGCTTCCAGGCAACCTCGACTTCGTTCGACGGGTCGCTGAGGCTGTCGTCCGTCAGCTTGGAAAACACGCGGTAACGGTAAACCGTCCCGGGTTGCACTTCCTGATCGACATAGCCGAATTGCTTTCTTTTGATGAATTTCTGCTGGTCCTCGACGTTGACCGTGGTCAGCTGGCGGTAAGGTGACGGGCATTCGGGACAGTTTTTCGCTAACTCCTTTCGAAAGAGTACGAAAGACGCGAGGTCGTTCAGCTCTTTGCCGTCCACATACTTCAGCGGCCGCGACCAGGTAAGGACGATCCCTTGGTTTCCGGCCTTGCCCCTCAGGTCCGTGATCGGCTGCGGCACGGCGCCTTCCGGCGCGCGGAGCGGCCCCTTAGCGCCGCAGCCGGCGGCACAGAGAGCGAGGAGGCTCGCTACGAAGAAAGCTCGCAACCGGAATGTCGAAAAAAGATGCTTCCTCATACACCCAGCTCCTTCAGCCGCCGGCGCACGTTGACCGGCGCCGTGCCGCCTTCCGAGCGCCGCCGGCCGACTCCGGCGTCGGCCGTCAAATAGGCATAAACGTCCTTTTCGATCTTCGGCGAGAAGCGCTTGAGCTCGCCGAGCGGCAATTCCTCGATCTTGACGCCGCGGTCGATACACGCGCGGACGATCTTTCCGACGATCCCGTGAGCGGAGCGAAACGGCACGCCGTGCTCGACCAGATAGTCCGCCAGATCGGTCGCGTTCATGAATCCGTCGGCCGCCGCGGCCATCATGCGCTGCTTCTTGACTTTGACTCCGGCGGCGAGCTCGCGCATGACCTCGAGGCTCGCCTTGGCCGTATCGACCGTATCGAAAAGCGGCCGCTTGTCCTCCTGCAGGTCGCGATTGTAGGCGAGCGGCAGCCCCTTCAAGATCGTCAGCAGCGCCTGGAGGTGGCCGAAGATGCGCCCCGCCTTCCCGCGGACGAGCTCCGGCACATCGGGATTCTTTTTCTGCGGCATCATCGAGCTGCCGGTGCAGTAGCGGTCGGGAAGCTCGATGAAACCGAACTCCGTACTAGACCATAACACCCATTCCTCCGCAAGGCGGCTCAAATGAACGAACAAAATCGCCGCATGCGCGATGAATTCGACCGCAAAATCGCGGTCGGCGACGCTGTCGATGCTGTTCTTCGACACGCGCGCGAACCCAAGCAGCCGGGCGACGTAGCGGCGGTCGATCGGCAGCGTCGTGCCGGCGAGCGCGCCGGCGCCGAGCGGCAGGACATCAATGCGCTTCAGGCAATCGCGCATGCGCTCCGCGTCGCGCTCGAGCATATCGGCGTACGCGAGCAGATGGTGCGAAAAAAGTACCGGCTGCGCCCGCTGGAGGTGCGTGTAGCCGGGCATGACGACGTCGACATAGCGCTTCGCCGTCCGCGCGAGCTCGCGCTTGAGACCGTCGATGCCGGCAATCAGCTCCTTCACTTCATCGCGGAGATAAAGGCGCAGGTCGAGCGCGACTTGGTCGTTGCGGCTCCGCGCAGTGTGGAGCTTCTCGCCCACGCGGCCGATGCGCTCGATCAGGCGCCGCTCGATGTTCATATGGATGTCTTCGTCGGCGGCGGAGAAGCGGAACTTCCCGGCGTCGATGTCCTCGCGGATCGCCTCCAGGCCGGCGACGATCCGGCGCGCCTCGCGCGGCGCGATGATGCGCTGGCGCGCGAGCATGCGCGCATGCGCGATGCTGCCGGCGATATCGTGGCGGTAAAGCCGCGCGTCGACGTCGATCGAAGCGGTAAACGCCTCGACCGAGCCGGCCGTGGCGGCGGCGAAGCGCCCCGACCAAAGTTTTTTTTGTTTAGCCACGAACTTCCACCATTTTCGATTTTAGATTTTGTATTTTAGATTCAATCGAAAATCGGCAATCGAAAATCTAAAATTCTTTAGTTCTCCTTCAGCTGCTTCAATCGCCGCAGCCGAAGCCGCAGCGCGTTCAAGCGAATGAACCCCTCGGCGTCCGCCTGATTGTAACCGGCGCCCTCCTCGAACGTTGCGATTCCGGGATCGTAGAGCGACACGTCGGATTTTCTGCCAGCGACGTAAGCGGCGCCCTTATAAAGCTTCAACCGCACGCGGCCGGTCACGTTCGCCTGCGCGGCGTCGATCGTCTGCTGCAGCACCTCGCGCTCCGGGGCAAACCAGTAGCCGTAGTAGATCATCTCGGCATAGCGCGGCACGAGCGAGTCGCGGAGCCGCAGCACCTCGCGGTCGACGGTGATCGATTCCAGCGCGCGGTGCGCGGCATGGAGCAGCGTTCCACCCGGCGTCTCGTAGACGCCCCGCGACTTCATCCCGACGTAGCGGTTCTCGACGACGTCGGCGCGGCCGATGCCGTGCGCGCCGCCGATGCGGTTCAACTCGCCGAGCAGCTTCGCGGGCGAGAGCTTCTTGCCGTCGACGGCGGCCGGGTCGCCCTTCACGTAATCGATCTCGATGTACTGCGGCTTGTCGGGCGCCTGCTCGGGCGACTTCGTCCAGACGAACATGTCGGCCGGCGGCTCGCTCCAAGGATCTTCCAGGATGCCGCCCTCGTAGCTGATGTGAAAGAGGTTCCGGTCCATGCTGTAAGGCTTCGCCTTCGTGACCGGCACCGGAATGCCGTGGCGCGCGGCGTAGTCGATGAGCTTGCCGCGCGAGTCGAGGTCCCACGTCCGCCACGGCGCGATGACTTTCACGTCCGGCTTGAGCGCGTAATAAGTCAGCTCGAAGCGCACTTGATCATTGCCCTTGCCGGTCGCGCCGTGCGAGACCGCGTCCGCGTTTTCCTGAAGCGCGATTTCGATCTGGCGCTTGGCGATAAGCGGCCGGGCGATCGACGTGCCGAGGAGATAGGATCCCTCGTAAACCGCGTTCGCGCGCAGCATCGGGAAGACGTAGTCTTTAACGAACGGCTCGCGCAGATCGTCGATGTACACCTTCGTCGCGCCGGTCTTGAGCGCCTTTTCCCGGACGCCTTCGAGCTCCTCCTCCTGGCCCAGGTCCGCGCAGTAAGCGACGACCTCGCAATGATACGTCTCGATCAGCCAGCGGAGGATGACGGAGGTGTCGAGGCCGCCGGAGTAGGCCAGCACGACCTTTTTGACCTGCATCTTTTCGCGATCGGTTTTCGGCATTGCTTTCCCTTAACTCTTAGCTCTTCAGGCCTTTCATTCCTTTCAGCGCCCAGACCATAATCCCTTTCTGGACGTGCAGGCGATTTTCCGCCTGATCGAAGATAATCGACTGCGGCCCTTCCATGACGTCGTGGGTGATCTCTTCGTTGCGATGCGCCGGCAGACAATGCATCACGACGGCGTCGGGCTTGGCGCGGGCGAGCAGCTCACGATTGAGCTGGTAGCGGCGGAACGCGCGGCGGCGGGCCTGCGCTTCCGCCTCCTGGCCCATGCTCGTCCAGACATCGGTATAAAGGACATCCGCGCCGCGCGCCGCCCCCTCCACGTCATCCGTCACCTCGACGCGCGCGCCGACGTCTTTGGCCTCTGCAACCAGCGTAGCGTCCGGCTCGTAGCCTTTGGGACACGCGACGACCAGCGAGAACGGCAGCCGCGAGGCTGCTTCGATCCAGCTGTTGGCCACGTTGTTGCCGTCGCCCACGAAAGCGATCTTCAGTCCTTCGAGTTTGCGCTTTTTTTCGATCAAGGTGAAGCAATCCGCCAGGACCTGACACGGATGATATAGATCGGTTAACCCGTTGATTACCGGCACCGACGCGCAGCGCGCCATCTCTTCCAGCGTCTCCTGCGAGAATGTCCGGACCACGATCAGGTCGGCCCAGCGGCTCAAGACGCGCGCGCCGTCGGCGGCGCTCTCGCGGACGCCGAGCTGAATTTCGTCGGGGCCGAGAAAAATCGCGCTGCCGCCGAGCTGGATCATGCCCGTCTCGAAGCTGACGCGCGTCCGGAGGCTCGGCTTTTCGAACACCATCGCGAGCGCTTTCCCAGGCAACCGGGGGCGGACGATGCCGCGCTTAAGGTCCTGTTTGAGCTTTCGGCTAAAGGAGAAGATCGCCTCGATCTCCTTCCGGCCGAGCGGCTGGAAACTCAGCAAATCGCGCTTCTCTTTCCGATCGATAGTCACGGCGAATCCGTTCCGGCCTGGGGAAAAAGCTTATGTTAGTTTCGCGCGCGAAGCGATTCAAGAGGACGGCTTATTGCCGCGCAAGGACTTTTTCCAGAATTGCGAGCCCCTGCTCAATGTCCTTTTTGCCGATCGTGAGCGGCGGAATGAAGCGCAGCACCTTGTGCGCCGTGGCATTGATCAAAAGACCGGCCTTGAGGCAGTCCTCGACGATCTTGCCCGCGTCCTGCTCCAGCTCCATGCCGAGTATCAGGCCCTGGCCGCGGATATCGCGCACGAAACGAAACCGCCCTCGCATCTCCTCAAGGCGGTTTTCCAGAAACCGCCCCATCTGGACGCAGTTCTTGAGCGCGCCGCCGCGCAGAAGCGTATCGAGCACCGCGAGGCCGACATTGCACGCCAGCGGATTCCCGCCGAATGTCGATGCGTGCGCTCCGGGCACGAAGCTCCGCGCCACCTTCTCCTTTGCCACCATTGCGCCGAGCGGCAGGCCGCCGCCAAGGGCCTTGGCGAGCGTCATGATATCGGGCTCGACCCCGTAATGCTCGTAGGCGAAGAGCTTTCCGGTCCGCCCCATGCCGGACTGCACTTCGTCGAAGATGAGGAGAATCTCGCGCTCGTCGCAGAGATCGCGGAGCCCCTGGAGATAGTTCCGGTCGGGAACGACCACGCCGCCCTCCCCCTGGATCGGCTCGACGAGAATCGCGACCGTCGTCTTTTCGTCGATCGCCGCTTCCATGGCGCGGAGGTCGTTGTACGGGACCTGCCGGAATCCCACCGGCAGCGGATCGTAGCCGGCACGGACCTTCTCTTGTCCCGTCGCCGTGAGCGTGGCGAGCGTGCGGCCATGAAAGGAATTATAGGTCGAGAGAACCTCGTATTTCCCGCCCAGCCACTCCGAGCCGTAGCGGCGCCCGAGCTTGATCGCCGCCTCGTTGGCTTCCGCTCCGCTGTTACAAAAAAAAACCCGCTCGGCGAAGGAGTGCCGACAGAGCTCGCGCGCGAGCAGCGACTGCGGCTCGATATGGTAGAGATTCGAGACATGGAGCAGTTTCGCGGCCTGGCTGCGGATCGCGCGCGCGACCGCCGGGTGATTGTGGCCAAGGCCGTTGACGGCGATGCCGGCGACAAAATCGATATACTCCTTGCCGTCGGCGTCCCACACATGCGCGCCTTTGCCGCGGACGAGCGCGAGCGGAAACCGCGCGTAAGTATTGGCTACGTATTTTTCGGTGATGTTGATGATCTGGCGATTGTTCACTTCTGCACCACTTCCGTCCCCACACCTTCCTTCGTGAACGCCTCCAGCAGCACCGCGTGCTTTACGCGCCCGTCGATGATGTGCGTCTTGCCGACGCCGCCCTTTAACGCCTCGATGCAGCATTCGACCTTCGGGATCATGCCTTCGCCGACGACGCCGTCCTGGATGAGCTTGCGCGCCTGATTGATCTTGAGCGTGCTCAAGAGCTCGCCCTTTTTGTCCTTCACTCCCTCGACGTCCGTAAGCAGGATGAGCTTTTCCGCGCCGAGCGCCTCGGCCAGCTGGCCCGCGACGAGATCGGCGTTGATGTTGTAGGTCTCGCCGCTGTCGCCTACCCCGATGGGGGCGATCACGGGAATGAATTTATTGTCGTCGAGCGAGTTGATCACGGTCGGATTGATGCCGGTGATCTCGCCCACCATGCCGATATCGACGGTCTCCGGCTCCTGGCCGTTATTCTTGATCGTCATCATCATCTTCCGTGCGCGGATGAGGCCGCCGTCCTTGCCGCAGAGCCCCACGGCCATGCCGCCGTGCTGATTGATCAGGTTGACGATCTCCTTGTTGATCTTGCCGA
>DATFWH010000309.1:0-2298 GCA_035259465.1 Binatia bacterium | reverse complement strand
TCGGCGCGAAGCAGAAAGATTGGCTGCTCGACGCCATCGCGTCATCGACCGCTACATTTAAGGTGATCGCCACCTCCGTTCCGTTCTTCGGGGGAGGCGAGGATCGCTGGGACGGCTTCCCGGCGGAGCGGAGGGAAATCTTTCACTGGATCCGCACTCACAACATTACCGGGGTGACGTTTATCGCTGCGGATCTCCATTTCGCCTCCGTCGCTCAAGTTTCCAGGCATCCGCCGACGAAAGAAATCGTGGTCGGGCCGATGGCCGCGCCTCTGAACGCCCTCGCCATCGGCTATTCCACGAGCATGGATTTTTTCGCCAACAAGACGTTCAACTACGGGATGATCACCGTCGATCCCAAGTCGTCGCCGCCGCGCATGCAGATCGAAATCCGCGACGACGCCAACGGTCTGCTTTATAAGACGGAGATCGCCGCTTCTTACTAGGCGGGTTTAGTCCGCCGGCGCTCGGCGGCTTCGGGGTTGATCGCGCGCAGCAGCTTGCCTTCGATATAGCTTAAAATATTATCCACGGCGTTTTCGGCGAAGGCGTTGAAGCTCGCGTCCGTCGGCCAGCCGAGGTGCGGCGCGAGCACGACGTTGTCGAGGCGGAGAAGCGGGCTCGACGGCGGCAGCGGTTCTTCGACGAAGACGTCGAGCGCCGCGCCGGCGATCGCCCGCTCCGAGAGGAGCTTGGCGAGCGCGGCCTCATCGACGATCGCGCCGCGGGCGGTGTTGACGAGATACGCCGTCGGCTTCAGGAGCCGAAGCCTTTTCTCATCCAAGAGGTTTTTGCTCTGGTCGGATAACTTCAAATGGACCGAGACGACGTCGGCAGTTCGCATGACGTCGTCGAGCGGCAAATATTCGGCGCCGGATTTCTGCGCGCGTTCGGCGGTTAGCGTGGGACCCCACGCGACCACCTTCATGCCGAACGCGCGCGCGACCGACGCGACCTCGACGCCGATCTTTCCCATGCCCAGGATCCCGAGCGTCTTGCCCCTGAGCACGTAGCCGAGAACGAGCGGCCATTCGCCGCGGCGCATCGCCGCGTCGCTCCGCGAGACGCGCCGCATAACGTCGATCATGAGGCCGAAGGTAAGCTCGGTGACGCTGTTGCCGCCGGGCGCGAGCGACACGACAATGCCGGCGGCGGTCGCCGCCTCCATGTCGATGTGATACGCGTGGTTGCCGGTCTGCGCGATCAGCTCAAGATCCGGCAGCGACCGGATCATCGACGCGGTGAAGCGGGTGCGCTCGCGAATCGGAATGATCGCCTGCACGCCTTTGAGCGCGCGGGCGGCGTCCTGCTCCGAGGCGAACTTTTCAGTGAAGACTGTGACGCGGTGCTTCGTCTTCAGGCGCGCGATCGCGGGCGAGCGCTCGATCGCGTGCTGATAATCGTCAAGGACGGCGACGTTCATCGATCTCTCCTAAATTGGCGGCTAGGTGCGGTCCTCGCCGCGCGAGTCCCGGGCCGCGGACGATGGGTTAGCGCCATGAATCGCAACGCCGCTTATCGGACGTCCGCGGGCCCTCTGCCTCGTGCCGCTCGTCCCGCGCGAAGCCGTCGCCGGTCGAAGAACGCGCGCATCCGATAACGGACGGTCGGCTTAAGCAGAGGCTCATTGCGCGAGCTCGGAGAGCGGCGGCGGCAAGCGGCTCTTTTACAACACCGCGATGCCGTTGATCTCGATCAGATAGTCCGGATGCGCAAGGCCGGTGATGATCACGAGCGTGCTCGTCGGCGGCGTCTCTTTGTAGTACTGCATGCGGACTTTGTTGTAGCCCTCGCGATACTTTCGGTCGACGATGTAGGTCGTCGTCATGACGAGGTTCTTGAGCGAACCGCCGGCCTCCTCGAGGACGGCGGTGAGATTTTCATACACTTGTCGCGTCTGCGCCTCGATGTCGCCTTTGCCCACGACGTTGCCGTCTTTATCCACGGCGGTTTGTCCCGCGATGAATAGCAGACGACCGCCGTCGGCCACGATGCCGTGGCTGTAGCGCGGCCGTGGATCGTTCAAGCGCTTCGGTTGGATAACTTTCGTCGCCATGATTCCTCCTCAATTCTTTGTCGGGTAGCGCTTCACCATCTCGTTGAAAAAGCCCTCTTTCTCCAGCTGCTGCAGAAACGATAAATCGACGAACTGCTCGGGCTTCGAGTTCTTCGCCTGCGGCATCTGCGGCGCGAGCACGTCGAGCATGAACTGGATGCCTTTGAGCGTGGGGTAGGGCTTCTTCGGGATCGACTTGATGTAACCGTTGTAAGAATCTTCGAGCACTTCGGCATCGTTGG
>DATFWH010000308.1:0-6136 GCA_035259465.1 Binatia bacterium | reverse complement strand
TTTTCGCCCTCGACGAAGATCGGAACGAGAACCGCCGACTTGATCCCCTCCCGGTGCAGGGTCTTCATCCCATCGCTCTGCTCGACGTCTTCGACGACAACCCAGTCCTTCGTGGAGAGAGAGCGCATTCGATGTTCGGAGGCGATCTCGTATTTTCGAGCGATGGCGCTGCCGTCGCGGTAACCAAAATGCGCGATCGCTTCGCGCCATTTGCCATCGGTCGTCACGACGGTACCGAAATCGAACGAGCCCAATTCCACCGCTTTATTGAGGATGCGCTGCGCCATTGTCTTGAGGTCGAGTCCGCCCAGAACGATTTGCGCGATTTCGTGCAGCACCTGCGTCTCGCGGTACGCCGCGCGGGTTGCTTCAAAAAGCCGCGCATTTTCCAACGCGATGGCGATACCGTTGGCAAGCTGTTGCAGCAGGTCGATCTCCCTGTCGCTGAATTTTCGCGGCTCGAACGACAGCGCGCGGAGAACGCCGATGACCGCACCGCTCCGGCCGAACATCGGGGCGGCGGCGTAGCCGCGGATGCCGAGACGGCTCAGCGCCTGGCCGGTAGGAATGGATCGATCGATCACCGCGTCGGCGATCACGAGCGGGCGGCGATGCTCGACGATCCAAGCCGTTCGCCCGCGAATGCCGCCAAGCTGATAGATATTGGCTGCATCGGTGCCGGAGGCGCCGACGATGCTATGCGACCCCTGATCTTCCAGGAGTCGAATGTCCGAGATGTCGACTTTGAAAAATTCGCGGACCTTGTCGGTGATTTTCTGGAACAATTCGCCGAGGTCCAGCGCCGTGATGTCCTGACTGAGCTCCTTGAGAAGCTTTTGGACTTCCTGCCCGCGCAGAGATTCAACGTAATGCCGGCTATTTTGCACGGCGACGCCGATAACATGTCCAATGCTCTCCAGAAAATCCACTTCTCGCCGCTCGAAGGGGATGGGCCGTTTGTCGGAGATGGTAAGCACGCCGACGACTTCCTTGCCGGCGATGATCGGAATCGACGCCAGCGAGAAAACGTCGGGCAAAAGCGACGCCTGAACAGGGGGGGGTGTGATGTCGTCCAGTACCGACGATTTTCCCGTTGCAAAAACGTTTTCCGCCATCCGGCCGCTTGTCTGGCGGATCTCACTGACTTCGGAAGGAGAAAAGCCCCGATGCGCCGCAAGCACGATGTCCCCGGTTAGATCGTCTTTGATCCGGATGGTGCCGCGCTCGCGCCCGGTGACCTCGAGGACTTTCTCGAGCGCTTCGCCGAACGTGTCGCGAACGTCCAATGACTTATTCGCGGCGATAGTCACAGCGCTGAGGGCCGCCTGTTCGCTGGCCGTGCGCTGCATTTCATCGAATAGCCGGGCTTTCTGTATAGCGATGCCGATCTGCGCGCCCATCGCTTCGAGCAGACGCACCTTCTCGGGCGCGACTTCGCGGGGCGTTCGGCTGCCTACCGCCATGATTCCCAGGCTGTCGTCGGCGGTAGCGATTGGGACGAGAATCGCCAAGCGCACGCCTTCGAGCTTGAACGTTCGAAGTCCTTCGCACGCGATCACGTCTTCGACGATGATACTCCGCTTCGATGCCATGACACTGGGGGCAAAAATGCCGCCGGCGTCCTCGCTTCCGTTGGTCAAATGGCGGCGCGTATTTCCCTCGTTGTGATAGCCGAGGCAAGCGCTGTGCTTGAGTCTTCCGGCAGCGTCGAACAACCGAATGTTTCCGATGTCGAAACCGATCGTCGCGAGAATGGCCTTCAAGGCCACCGAAAGTGTCGTCTGAATGTCGGGAGAAACGAGAATCGTTTGGCTAAGCTCGTGCAGAATTTGGAGCTCGTCATAACGGTCTTTAATGTCCGCAGCGAGCGACAACGCGGGCGGCTGCGGTGCCCTCGCGCCGCCGATGTCATCGGGCAGCTTGTCTTCGGAACCTTGAAGGGAAACCTTCAAGGCCGCGACAATGCGGTCAGAAAAACCCATGACGCTCGCTTCGAAGCGTTATTAGAACGCAGAGAGGACGGCTTCCTTTTCTTCCGCCCAGCGTTTCAACTGGCTTTCCCGAAGCCGCCATTGGCCGCCGACCTTGAGTGCCGGGACCTCCTTCTTCTGAATCATGCGCAGAATCGTTCTTTTCGATACCTGCAGGATGATCGCCGCTTCGGCTAGCGTTAAAAACCTGAGTTCGGTTTGCTCGCTGGTCATCTTTTGTACCTCCATGGCTGGAGGTGGCGAGCAAGGCATATGCCAGGACAGGCCAACGGCCTAAACGGCTGTTTTGAATGTATGTTTGAGCGTCAACAGGTAAATCTATTCTTACCCGCCAACGTCCTGGGCGAACGCGAAATGACAAAAGTTGCTATTATCGTGCCCCGGAATACGGTGCGGCGCCTCTTAGTTGACAGGATGAGCGAAAGATGCCAAGACGGGGATGCCTCGGGCCGAGCGACGTATATTCTCATCTATCGCCATTCCGGACAGAGGGCTGTGGAATAGACTATGATTAGCAGGATAACGCGAATCGTGGCCGGCGCCATTTTGTTGGCTTCTTGTCCGGCTCCTGTCATGGCACAGGCGCCGACGCTCGTCCCGATGGGATACACGGGCAGCGGCATCAGCACCGACCTAAGGCGGGTGATACAGAGGGCAGGGCTGTGGACGAAGCGCGGCCTCGACGTGAGGCCCGTCTATTTCAACAGCGGCACGACCCTCACCCAAGCGATGCTCGGCGGGCATGTCGTCATTTCCGACTCGGACGTGCCCGCTCAGATTAATCTAAAGGTTGCGGGGGTGATGGACGTAAGCGTCATCGCCGTGACGATCAACCGGCTGGAGCATTTCTTCGTCGTTCGCTCCCAGATCAAATCGGCCGAAGACCTCAAGGGCAAGAAAGTCGCGATCAGCCGCTTCGGCTCCGCGTCCGACGTGACGACGCGATTGGTAGTGCGCTTCTGGAAGCTCGACCCGGACAAAGATCTGGCTTTTATCCAGTCGGGCAACACGCCCACCCGCGTCGCCGCTCTGGTGACGGGCCAGGTGGATTCCGCTCTCATCAGCCCCGATTCGCTGCACAAGGTTCTGGCCACCGGCTGCTGCCGCGTTTTCGCCGATCTCTCGGAGATACCGCTCGACTACGCGCGTTTCGGCGTCATCGTGCCGACGGCTTTCGTCAAGAACCAGCGCGATACGGTGCGCAAGCTTCTGGAGGCATATGTCGAAGGCATCCATGTGTTTAAGACCCGCCCCGAGCTGGCCATCGAAATTCTGCAAAAGGAAGACGGCATCGCCGACACGCAGACCGCCAAGTGGATTTATGACCGAATCGCGAAGGGCCTGCGGGAGGTTCCGACCCCGGAGCCCAAAGGCATCCAGGCCGCGATCGATTCCATCGGCACGCCTAGGGCGAAATCCGCTCAGGCCAAAGATTTCATCGATTCGAGTTTACTCGAAGAAATTCAAAAGAGCGGTTATATCGCGAAGCTATACGGCAAGTAAGACCGGCTAGAGCGCCGGATCGATGATGACTTTGATGGAATCCCCGGCGCTCGCCACGAGCTCGAAGCCGCGGCCGGCGTCCGCAAGTCCGAGGCGATGCGTGATCATGTCGCCGACGACGACGCGCCGGCTCCGAAGCAGATCGATGGCTTCGATGATGTCGTCGGGACTTGCGGCGTACGAAGTCACGATGCTCACTTCGTCGCGCCAAAGCTCATAGAGCGGAATCGGCACCTCGACGCCGGCGGCCGTCGGGGCGAAGAAAAGAACCGTCCCGCCGCGCTCGACGGACTTCAACGCCTGCGCGACCGCGGCGCTTGCGCCCGTGCAGACGATCACCAGGTCGGCCAAGCGTCCGTCGTTAAGTTCCCGCAATTTCTCGAGCACGTCGCTCCCCGCCGTCAGAGCCGCGTCGGCGCCCATTGCGCGCGCAGCATTCAGGCGAAAGTCGTTCACGTCGGTTGCAACGATGAGCGCCGCGCCGCGGGCGCGCGCGAGCTTGATGTGCATTAGACCGGAGATGCCGCTGCCGACCACGAGAACGCTCTGTCCGGCGGCCATTCCGGCGAACCGCTGCGCCCGCACGACGCATCCCAACGGCTCGATAAAAGACCCGTCGTCGAAAGATATCTCCTCCGGCAGGCGGAAGGTGCCGAGCTCTACGTTGATTTTGGGGACTCGGAGATATTCGGCGAAGCCGCCGGGATCGAAATGCGTGCCGCGGAGCGTGTCGCAGACGGAATGGTGACCGGCGCGGCAATAGCGGCACTGCATGCAAGGCACGTGGTGCGAGACGAAGACCCGGTCGCCGACGCGGTAATCGCCGGCGCCCACGCCGATCGCCGCGATCTCGCCGGCGATCTCGTGCCCGAGCACGAGCGGCGCTTTTTTAATGCGGTACCATTCCATGACGTCGGTGCCGCAGATGCCGCTCGCCTTGACGCGCACCAAGAGCTCGCCCGGCCCGAACGCCGGCACCGCCATCTCTTCGAGCCGCACGTCGCGGTTATTGTAATACATCGCGACGCGCATCTATGATCGCCTAGCCCGCTTTTCGCGCCTTGCCGGATTTTGAGCTCTGATAGATTTCATACGCTTGTTTCACCGTCGCCTTGTCGTGGACGATCGCGCGCACCGCGCGGATCATACCCGTCGGGCTGTCGGACTGGAAGATATTCCGGCCCATGTCCACGCCGACGGCGCCGTCGCGCACGGCGTTGGACGTAAGCTCAAGCGCCTCGAGCTCCGGCGTCTTCTTGCCGCCGGCGATGATGACGGGAATCGGACAGCTCTCGACGAGCTTGTCGAAATCCTCGCAATGATAGGTCTTGACGATATGCGCGCCTAGCTCGGCGGCGATGCGGCAGGCGAGACCCAGGTAGCGCACGTCGCGCGCCATGTCTTTGCCGACGGCGGTGACTGCGAGCACGGGGATGCCGTGGCGCTCGCCCTCGTCGACGAGCTTCGCGAGACTTACGAGCGTCTGCTTCTCGAATTCCGATCCGACGAAGATGGAGAGCGCCATCGCCGAGACGTTCAGGCGGATCGCGTCTTCGATCGACACGGTGATGTCCTCGTTCGAGAGCTCTTTCAAGATGCTCGTGCCGCCGGAGACGCGCAGCACGACCGGCACATTCGCCGCCGGATCGACGGAAGTTCTGAGCACGCCGCGTGTAAGCATGATGGAGTCGGCGTGCGGCAGCAGCGGCGCGATCGTCTTACGCGGCTCTTCGAGCCCGCTCGTGGGCCCGAGAAAATAGCCGTGGTCGACGGCCAGCATGACGGCGCGGCCGTCTTCCGGTTTGATGATCCTGGAGAGCCTGTTTTTCATCCCCCAATCCATGAGTCGGAGCCTCCTTTTGAAGTGTCAACGGATCGAAGCAACCTATCACAAATTCTTTCGAGAAGTGAAACGACGCGGGGGACGGATTGACAGCGCGCGAGCGAGATTGTTAGGCTGGCTCCGCGCGAGGCGGAGGAGTCTTATGCCCATCGAAATCATCGATACCGTCAAGCTGGCGCACGACGTAAAAAAAAGAACCGTTGTGCTGAGCACGCCGCGGATGCACGCGTGGGTTCACTACTATCCCAATCCCGGCGACAGGGACGATATGCATTGCCACAACGCCGACCAGACGTTCTACGTCATTGAGGGCGAGTGCACGATGCATTTTCCCGACGGCGGCAAGGCGGTGATGAAGCCGGGCATGGCCGCGCTCATCACCGGAGGCTCGTTTTATCAGCTCGAAAACAGCGGCACCGGGCCGATGGTCATGATGGGCAACCGCTCGGGCTCTCACGAGCAGCTCCAGCACATCAACTACGAGCTGCGGAAGGATATTAAGCAGCTGCCGCCGGAGGAAATGGAGCGAATCCGCGGCGGCGGCAGCGTCCGCTAGCGTCCGCGAAACGAAGCCTCGCCTTCCGTATTAGGCAGCCGCCGCGCATACCTCACGGCAAGGCTCGATAGAATCAGAGCGCCGCCGACCAAAGTGGCCGGCGCGGGCATTTCGCCGTAAACCGCCGCGACCCAGATCGGATTCAACACCGGCTCGACTAGCACGATGAGCGCGGCCTCCTGCAGCGGAATTCTCTCCAGCCCTTTCGAGAAAAGAAAATAAGGTATTCCGAGCTGTACTATC
>DATFWH010000307.1:0-3480 GCA_035259465.1 Binatia bacterium | reverse complement strand
CTTTCGCCGAGGCGTTCGTCCGAGAAGGCTGGGGCTGTCTGGTGATCGACAGTCCGGGTACCGGCGAGTGCCCGATGCTCGCCGGGCCCGACGCGCATCGCGTTCATTCGGCGGCGCTCGATTATCTCGTGAAGCGCCCCGAGGTCGACGCGAACAAGATCGCCGTCGTCGGCGCCAGCTTCGGCGGCTACTGGGCGACGAAGATGGCGCACATCGAGGCGGAGCGGCTCCGCGCGGTCGTCAACTGGGGCGGCGGCGTGCACTATTTCTTCCAGCCCGAATGGCAGGAGAAATCGCGCAACGCGCCGTCGTATCTCTTCGATCTGATCGAAGCGCGCGCCAATCTTTTCGGCAAGAAGACCTTCGACGAATTATGCGCAGTCATGCCGGCGCTGTCACTGGTAACTCAAGGGCTGTTGGATAAACCCTGCGCGCCGATGCTGCTCGTCAACGGCAAGGAAGACAAGCAGGTGCCGATCGAGGATTTTTATCTCCTGCTCGAGCACGGCGATCCCAAGGCGATGCGGCTTTTTTCCGGCGGCCACATGGGCGCGATCGATAATATTTTTCAAACCGTCATTCAGTGGCTGCATACCAAGCTGGACTAAACGGCGCGACTTGAAGTACAATCGGCTCTCCCCGATGAGCGCCGAGCCGGAATTTCCCTTCCGCTTCACGCCGCGCTTGAGAAAGCGGCTCTCGCGGCGCGTCATCGACATGCTGCTCAGCTCGCTCCGGGAGTTTCCCGAATTACAAGGCCAGACGATCACCGTCGGCTATACTACCGCGCACTTGGGCAGCGCGCTCGTGCCGCTGCGCGAAGAAGCGGCTGCGCGGCTCACGATTCGTCTCAAAGTCAAAAAGCTCACCTACAACACGATCGGCCACGAGCTGACGCACCTGCTCCAGGGACTTTCCAAAATTCATTACAAGGCGGGCAAAGCCGCCGAGGCGATGCCGTTCGGCGAGAAGCAGTGCGATATCTGGACGCTCGCGCGCAGCCCGTTGTTTCTGGACGATGCACCGACCTATATCCGCCTTCCGCGCAAGCTGCGCCGGGACTGGCCGCGCTACGCCAAAAGCGTGCGCCGCCTTTGCATCGCCGCGCTGAAGAAACGCCGGACGCACCGGCTTTACATGCAGTGGCTCGAAGCGAAGATCAAAGAATTGGCGAAGAGGCCCGTGGAGCCGAAGGCCGGTGAGCAGATGGGGCTGCCGTTTTGACGTCATATTTCCTCCTTGACAGTCCCGCTGGGGCTATCCTAGCTTTGCCTGAACGCCAAACCTAACTCCCTCTCTCAGGAGGATCCTATGGCCGAACGGATCGTCATCTTTCTTTACGGCGTCGTCTGTTACCTCGTCTTCTTCGTCACATTCCTCTATGCGATCGGCTTTCTGGGAAATTTCGCCGTGCCTAAGTCGATCGACTCGGGTGTCGAAGGGCCGCTCGGCGCGGCGCTCGTCATCAACGTAGTTCTGCTATGGATTTTTGCCGTGCAGCACAGCGTGATGGCGCGGCAGTGGTTCAAACGGGCGTGGACCAAAATCGTTCCCGAGCCGGCGGAGCGCAGCACGTACGTTCTCTTTTCGAGCCTTCTGCTGATCTTGCTCTACTGGCAATGGCGGCCGATGACCGGCATCGTATGGGAAGTAACCTCGCAGCCGGGGCAGAATATTCTATGGGCGCTATTCGCTTTCGGCTGGCTGCTCGTGCTGACGACGACTTTTATCATCAACCACTTCGATCTCTTCGGGCTGCGGCAAGTCTACCTGCATCTTACGGGCAAGCCGCATACGCCGGTTGCCTTCCATACGCCGGGACCGTACCGCGTCGTGCGCCACCCGCTGTATCTCGGCTGGTTTTTCGCCTTCTGGGCGACGCCGAGGATGACCGTCGGCCATCTTCTCTTCGCCGTTGTGACGACGGCGTATATCCTCCGCGCGATCAAATGGGAGGAGAGCGACCTCGTGGCGTTCTTCGGCGAGGCTTACAAAGATTACCAGCGGCGCGTGCCGACGATTATTCCTTTCGGGTGGGGCAAGAAAAAAGCTTAGCCGATTCTTCAATAAACGACGACGCTCCGGATCGACTCGCCTTTGTGCATCAAATCAAAGGCGTCGTTGATCTTTTCCAGCGGTAGCGTGTGCGTGATGAGATCGTCGATGTTGATTTTCTTCTGCATGTACCAGTCGACGATCTTCGGCACGTCGGTGCGGCCTCTCGCGCCGCCGAAGGCGGTGCCTTTCCAGACGCGGCCGGTGACGAGCTGAAACGGCCGCGTGCGGATCTCCTGCCCTGCGCCGGCGACGCCGATAATCGTCGAGACCCCCCAGCCGCGGTGGCAGCACTCGAGCGCCTGGCGCATCACGTCGACGTTGCCGATGCATTCGAATGAGTAATCCGCGCCGCCGTCGGTCATGTCGATCAGATGCGCGACGAGGTCGCCCGTCACGTCCTTCGGATTGACGAAGTCCGTCAGGCCGAATTTCCGCGCGAGCGTCTCGCGGCGCGGATTCACATCGACGCCGATGATGCGATTCGCGCCCGCGATGCGCGCGCCCTGCACGACGTTGAGGCCGATGCCGCCGAGCCCGAAGACGACGACGTTCGAGCCCGGCTCGACTTTCGCCGTGTTAAGCGCCGCCCCGATGCCGGTCGTGACGCCGCAGCCGATATAGCAGATCTTGTCGAACGGCGCGTCTTTTCGAACTTTCGCGACGGCGATCTCCGGCAGCACGGTGAAATTGGCGAACGTCGAGCAGCCCATGTAATGGTGCAGCTTTTCGCCGCGAAGCGAGAAGCGGCTCGTGCCGTCGGGCATGACGCCCTTGCCCTGCGTCGCGCGGATTGCGGTGCATAGATTGGTCTTGCGCGAGAGGCACGCCTTGCACGCGCGGCACTCCGGGATATAGAGCGGGATGACATGATCGCCTTTCGCGACGCTCGTCACCCCGCGTCCGACGTCGACGACGACGCCCGCGCCCTCGTGGCCGAAGATGACTGGGAATAATCCCTCGGGATCGGCGCCCGAGCGCGTGAACTCGTCGGTGTGGCAGACGCCTGTCGCTTTGATCTCGACCAGCACCTCGCCGTCTTTGGGGCCTTCGAGCTCGACGGTTTCGATCGCCAGCGGCTTGGCGGCTTCATACGCGACAGCGGCTTTGACTTGCATGTTCTCTCCTTCGCTAGCCTCATAGTAAATCGCGCCGCTGCGATCAATATCGGTTGTCCGGGGGCGCATGCTCGCGTAACATCGGCGATTCCCATGAAAGCCGCATCGCACCGCAACGCGCCGCTGCTCGCCGCCTCCGCGGGGCTGCGCTTCGCGCTTTTTCCGATTCCCGTCATCACGCTTTTCTGGAAAGACCAGATCGGCATGTCGCTGACCGAGATCATGTGGCTTCAGTCGATCTTCGGCGCGACGGCGGTTGTCTGCGAGTTTCCGTCCGGCTACGTCGCCGACCGGCTCGGCTACCGCC
>DATFWH010000306.1:0-2131 GCA_035259465.1 Binatia bacterium | reverse complement strand
CGAGGAGCGCGCCAAACGGCAGCTCGACGGCAACCTCGGCTTTCCGGTAGACGCCGAGCGGGTCGCGGATATGGACCGCGACGGCATCGACGTGCAGGCGCTCAGCATCAACGCGTTCTGGTACGCGATGGACCGCGACCTGGCCCGCCGCACTTTCGATCTCCAGAGCGAGAAGCTCGCCGCGATGTGCAAGGCGATTCCCGGCCGGTTCCTCGGCTATGCCCCGGTTTCGTTGCAATTTCCTGAGCTTGCCGCGGAGCAGCTCCAGCACGGCATGAAAGATCTGGGCTTCGTCGGCGCCGCCATCGGCGGCAGCGTCGAGGGCGAAGAGATCGCCGCTCCCAGGTTCGATCCCTTTTGGAAAAAGGCCGAGGAACTTCAAGCCCTGATCTTCATCCATCCGCAGACCGCGCCGCAATCGACGGGCATCGCCAAACGGGTCCAGGGTAGCGGCGCGCTCGGCAACGTGATCGGCAATCCGCTCGAAACCTCGCTCGCGCTCGCTCATCTCATTTTCGAGGGCACGCTCGATCGTTTCCCGAACTTGAAAGTCTGCGGCGCGCACGGCGGCGGCTTCCTGCCCTCCTACGCCGCGCGCATGGACCACGGCTGCTCGGTCTTCCCCGGACAGTGCAAAGGCCCCACGCTCAAGAAAAAACCGACGGAATATTTGAAGCGCCTGTATTACGACTCGCTCGTTTTTACCTCCGAGGCGCTGCGCCATCTCGTCAACGAGCACGGCGCGAGCCAGATCATGATCGGCACCGATTATGCCGTCCCGTGGGTGAAAGGGCCGGTGGATCATATTCTCAATACCCCGGGATTGAGCGACGCCGAGCGCATCGCGATTCTCGGCGGCAACGCCGCCAAACTGATGAAGGTCCCGGCTTGATCGTAAAGGAGCGGGTATGAAACCCTCGTTATTGCCGGTGGTCGCGGTCATCATCGCGTCGAGTGCGTCTTTAGTGCGCGCGGCTGAAATCACGCTGATCGCACCGGGCGGCATCCGCGCCGCCCTCGAAGAACTCATTCCCGCCTTCGAGCGCGCGACCGGCCACAAAGTCAAGGCGACTTTCGGCTCCGGCGGCGGAACGAAGGAGCGCATCGTCAAGGGCGAGCCCTTCGATGTGCCCGTGGCGCAGCCGCCGCTCGATCCGGTGATCGCGTCGGGGCATGTCGCGCCCCAAAGCGAAACGCCGCTCGCAACCGTCTCGATCGGCCTCGCCGTTCGCGCCGGCGCGCCCAAGCCGGACATCTCGACCGCCGATGCGGTGAAGCGGCTCTTTCTCGGAGCGAAAGCGATCTCCTATCCGAATGCGGCGAGCGGCGCGGCCGCGGGCGTAAGCATGAACGAAACGCTGCAAAAGCTCGGCATCGCCGAGCAGATGAAGCCCAAGATCAAACTGGGCCAGGGCGGTAGAGGCGCGATGGAGCTGCTCGCGAAGGGTGAGGTCGACTACGGCCTGACGTTCATCAGCGAAATCATCACCGAGCCGGGCGTCGAAGTCGTCGGACCGCTGCCGCGCGACATCTCGACGCCGACCGCGCTGGTCGGCTTCTTGTCCATGCACGCGAAGGAGCCCGAGGCGGCCAAGGCGCTGCTGCGCTATCTCTCTTCGCCGGAAGCGGGCGCGGTTTACAAGGCCAAAGGCATGCAGCCCGGGCGCTGACGGCAAATGGAATTTGCGTTTGAAATCAGCTATAAGGAATCATCATGAAAATCCCCTGCGCGATCTATCGCGGCGGTACGAGCAAGCCGATCTTCTTCCTCGAAAAGGATCTTCCGAAGAACAGCAGGGAGAGAGACGAGGCCGTGCTCGCCGCCTTCGGCAGTCCGGACCTCCGCCAGATCGACGGCCTCGGCGGCGCCGACCCGCTCACGAGCAAGGTCGCCTACATCGGACCGCCTTCGGTGCGCGACGCCGACATCGACTACACTTTCGGCTATGTCGGCATCAGAGACCCGGTGATCGATTATACCGGGAACTGCGGCAACACTTCCGCCGCCGTCGGTCCTTTCGCCCTGCTGCGCGGCTTGATCGAGCCGCACGAGCCGGTGACGAAGGTGCGCATCTACAACACCAACACGAAAAAGATCATCGTCGGCGAGTTCCCAGTCGTCAACGGCGAG
>DATFWH010000305.1:0-5976 GCA_035259465.1 Binatia bacterium | reverse complement strand
CGGGTTTGTCACCTGATGCCATGAATGTCTCCTTTGCGGCCAAGCACTCGATAAATTAGTCTGCGCGCTCCGGGCATCTTAACATCCCCTATCGCCGCTTAATAGCCAATTCTGATTCTTGCGGCCCGACATACGCAGTGTTATGAGCTAATTCGCTTCTCGGAGGGTTGCACCATGAGCCGCCGGCAGAAAAAGTGGCTGATCATCACTGGATCGGCGATCGCCCTGTTCGTCATCTTTATCTCCGTTCTGCCGGAGATCGTCCGCAGCATCGCTCTCAAGCAGATCGCCGCCGCCACGCACCGCGCCGTGACGATCGAAGACATCGACATCAATCTGTTCACGCGCCGCATCGCGATCAAGAATTTTCGCCTCGCCAACCGCGACCGTCCCGACGCGCTGGTGCAGTTCAAAGAGCTCTCGACCAAGTTCTATTACAGGCCGCTTTTCGGCAAGAACCTGCGGCTCGCGGAGCTGAATCTCGTCGCTCCGTCCTGGGGCATTGCGCGGACGGGAGCGTCGGAATTCAACTTCTCCGATCTCATCCCGCCGCCCGAAAAGGAGGAAAAGGAGAAGAAAGAAAGCGGCCTCACTTTCACGATCGACCGGTTCAAGCTGAGCGACGGCACGCTCGTCCTCGACGACCAGGCGGTCCAGCCGGCGCGCTCGTGGAAGGCCGAGGGGCTCAACTTCGAAATAGAAAACCTCTCGACGCGCAAAGACGGTCCGGCGGGGCGTGCGACGATCAACCTGACGCTCGCCGGAACGCCGATCTCGCTGAACGCGTCCGATCTCCATCTCACGCCGCAGAACGGCCGCGCCGCGTTGAAGTTCGAGGGATTCGATCTCGCGCTGCTGCTGCCGTACGTGCCCGCCGACGCGCCGGTGACGCTCAAGAGCGGCCATTTGAGCGCGGCGCTCACGCTCAATTACGGCGGACAGGGCGCGGCGCAGCTCGACGGCGACATTCGTCTGAAGACTATCGCCGTGCTTCAGCACGGGAAGCCCGAGCCGTTTCTCGCCGCGCCGGAGCTCGACATCAAGCTGAAGGACATTCAGATGAAGGGCGGCGTCTTTAACATCACCGCCGTCGAGGTGGCGGGCGATCCGACCGTGACGGATACGAGCCTCACGCCGGCGAACAGTTTCGACCTCAAGCAGCTGAAGATCGCGGTGCAGAAGCTCGCCTGGCCGCAGACGGAGCCGGCGACTGTGAAGGTTACTTCGCAGCTGCCCCAAGGCGGCGCCGTCGATATCGGCGGCACGGTGCTTGTGAAGCCGGTGAAAGCCGACCTCAAGGTTATTCTAAAAGACGCCGACCTTTCCGCGTACCAGCGCTACATTCCGATCTCTGCGCCTCTTGTCGGCCGAGCCGATGCCGATCTGGATGTCAGCGCGACGGTGGAAGAAGGCGTGCAGGCGGCCGCGCGCGGCAAAGCAAGCCTCAGCAGCGTCGCCATCGGCACGAAAGGCGCGCCGCTGGTTTCCGTGCAGCAGGCGACCGCGACCGCGATCGACGTGCGCTGGCCGGAGCAGATCAAGGTCGGCCAGGTGCGTCTCCGCAGGCCGTACGCGTTCATCGAGCGCAAGGCCGACGGCACGCTGCCGCTCCGCGCCGTCTTCTCTCCGCCGGGAGCGAAACCGGAGGCGAAGCCTGCCGCCCCGGCGGCGACTCCCGTCGCGGCCAAAACGCCCGTCCCCGCCGAGACGAAGCCGCCGGCGAAGCCGGCCGCCGGGCCAAAGAAGCCCGCCATCGAGATCGGGGACATCACCGTTGATGAAGGCAACGCGCGCTTCATCGACCGCACCGGCGAGCCGCCCTACAGCGACGAGCTTTCGCGCCTGGCGATGAACATCAAGGGCCTCAGCAACGCGCCCGGAAAAAAAGCCCAGCTCAAGCTGCAGAGCGTCATCGGCGCGACCGGCGCGCTCGAGCTTCACGGGGACATCGCGCCGCTCGGGGACACGCTCTTTGTCGATCTCGACGGCGAGCTGAGAGACTTTTCCATCCCGCGCACCAACCCGTACACGGCGCGGATTCTCTCGTGGATCGCGAAGGACGGGCGGCTCGCGACCAAGCTGCATTTCCGCCTGGACGGCGACAAGCTCGACGCGAAAAGCGAGATCGTCGTCGGCCGCCTCAATCTCGTCAAGGCCCGCGAGGACGATCAGGTCAAGGACAAGATCGGCCTGCCGCTCGGACTCATCGTCGCGCTGATGAAGGATTCGCGCGGCGAGATACGCGTCAACGTGCCGGTCTCGGGCAGCCTCAGCTCGCCGCAGTTCAGCTTGAGCGAGGCGATCTGGACGGCGGTGAAAAACGTGCTGGTGAACATCCTCGCCGCGCCGTTCAAGCTGATCGGCCGGATGTTTACCTCCGGCGACAAAATCACCGGCTTCTCCGTCGATCCCATTCCCTTCGATCCGGGCAGCGCCGCGATCGGGCAGAAGGCCGACGCGCAGCTCAAGCAGATGGCCGAATTCATGCGCGGCTCGCCCGGCGTGCGCCTCGGCCTGTCGGGCGTCGTCAGCGATCCCGACATTGCGGCTTTGAAGACGCAGGAGGTCACCGCGCGCATTCAGCGCTACCAGCGCGAGCAGAACATCGGCGACCTCAACTCGGCGGCGCAGCGGTTCTTCCGCCAGCGCTACGCGAACATCAAGCCGCCGGAGAACGTCGAGGGCGTCGTCGCGGTTCTCCGCGACATCGAGCCCGCGCCCGACGAGGCAGCTAAAAGGCTCGCAACGCGCCGCGTCGAGGCCGTGCGCGACCGCTTGACCTCGACGGGCACGGACGCGCAGCGGCTGGAATCGGAAGAAAAACCGCCGCCGCCGAATGTCGAGGGCGACGGGCGCGTCGAATTTGACATCCTGCCGTGAACCTGGCGTCGCTGATCATTGCCGGCGCCGGAGTGCTCGCGAGCGGCATTGCGACATGCTATGCCGCAAAAGATCCGCGCCGCGCCTGGATGATCGGGCTCGCGGGCATCTTTCCCGCCTGGCTCGTCGCTTTTCTTACTCTTATCGATCCCGCCTCGCGCAGCACCGTCGACGTGCCGCTGCCGCCGCGCGCGCTGCTCTCCTCCGGCGCGGGCTTGCTGGGCGTTATCGCGACCGATTATTGGCTGAGAAAGTCCGGCGTAGCGGTAAAGACGACCGTGGCTTGGGTTGCGGGCGTCGCAGCGCTATTGCCGGCCTGGCTTATCGCCGCCCGTTAGGTCTCCCTTACGGGGACGAAACGTCCCAGAACTCTTCTGTGTAGTTCGGGATATTGGGTACGTCCGGCGGCACGGCCCCGCAAGACATGGCCACATAATAAGCGAAGCGGCTCGCCTGAGCCGCGGCTTTCATGGCTTCGGCGACCGCCGTATAGGCCTGGGGCGTATCGTTGAACATGTCCATCGCTGCCTGGAGGTTGGCGGCGGCGGCGCGCGCCTGAGCGGCGGCGGCGTCGCCCTGAGCCGCCCGCGCGCCAGTGCAGCCGGCGTCGGCGGCGTCGGCCATATTGAGCGTCGTGTCCATCGCCCGTGTAGCGTTGTAGAAGCGGCCCGGTGAGCTTCCTCCGCCGCTGAAATTAATAACTAAAGGACCGTCGCCACAGCTGCTCAGTAACGCTACCAAGCCGAGGACCGGGACTACCTGACAAAGTGCGTACAACGGGGCTTTCGAAGCGCTATGTTTGATCATGATCGACTCCTGCATTCGGACTAGAAGCGGTAAGTGACGCCTGCGCCGCCGTTGTTGCGGTTGCCCTCGAACTCTCGCTGATTCGCGACCCAACCCGTGTACTCGTAAAAAAGGTCCGCGGTGATGTGCTCGGTGAGCGAATAGAGCAGGGTGGAGCGGTACTTTTCCGTGCGCTGCCATCGCCGAGTGCCGACGCCGGCGAAGGTTTTTCCCCGGTATTTGTCCCAGTTCGACCCGGCGTCGAGCGCGAGCCACAGCGGGCCGACCACGCGCGTCTGAAAGCGCCCCTTCAAGCCGTTGGTAAAAGGGATGTCGAATTTATTGCCGCGCGCGTCGGTCGCGCCCAGGTGGTAATCGAGTGTGATGGAGCGCAGGCCGCCCTGAAAGAAGTACGTGCCGTTTAACCCGACCAGGTACGCCGTGTTATCTCTGGAATTGAACGATTGGACGCGGTTGAGATTGGAAAACGCAATACTGTAGTTGAGCCCCATGCGCAGTTGGCGCAGGACATCGACGGCCAGATCCCACTGAACAGTGTTGATCGCGGTGTGCCAGATGAGCGGTCCCACGATCCTCGTCCAATCGCGGCGGTAGGAATAGGTCATTCCAACCGACGACGGCATGACGCGCTGAAAGTCACCGACCTGAAGCCCGAAAAAATACCGCGCGAACATGTTCGGGCTGACTGCCGTCAAGTTGTAGTCGTCGCCGTCGGTCGAGCAGCAGCCCGGGCCGATATGGTTTGCATAGCCGACCTGGTCAAAATTAAGGCCGACGCCCGCGAGCCATCGATCCGTCTGGAGGAAGCGGAAGTTGCCGCTGATCGAGACGCCGCCGTAGAAACTCTGTTTTTCGCAGTCCTTTTGACATCCCGTTATATACGGCACCATCGGCACATTGTCGTTGTAGCCGACGAACGTGCGGATCGATAAATCCCATGGGCGTCCCTCGATGGCGCTGCGCTCATAAGACGGGAAATTGGAGAGGGGCGTCGGTGGGTAGCTATAGATCGTATCGTCGGCCCCGGCCGACGCAAGGACCAGCAGCAGTAGAACGATTACAGAGAAGCACACAGACACGCTGCGCATGTAGAACTCCTGGGTGGTGCTGTTTGTGCATCGCTGTCCGATGGGGCTGGACGAGGATGAATTGAGCGTTGCTCTACTATGGATGAAACTAGGGTGTCAACTGAAAAGAGGCGGCAAGGCGTGTCATTGTCCGGTCACTTCCGCTTCCAGGGTCACCGACGAGCGCACTTCGACGCTGCCGCTTTCGATCGGCGTCGGCGCCTGCTGCTGCACCGCCGCTCCCAGCATATCGGCTCGCTCGCGCGCGAACGGGCGGTAGGAGCGCTCGTTCTCCGTGACCGACATCACGCGCACGAACTTGACGTTGAGCGCGCGCGCGACGTCTTCGGCTTTCGTCCTCGCCTTCGCCGTCGCCTGGCGCAGCGCATCGCGTTGGGCCGCGTCCTGGTCCTTCAGCGTGAAGACGAGCCGCTGTATGCGGTTCGCGCCGGCGGCGGTCGCAGCGTCGATCAGCCTGCCGACATCCTGGATCGAGGCCATTTTCACCTGCACGACGTTCGTCGCCGTGTAGCCGACGATCTCCGGCTTGCCGCCCTCGCGCGGATTGGGAGTGCGGTAGTTGGGCGTGACGGAATAGCCGACCGTCTTCGTCTGATCGCCGGTCTTGATGATTTTTTTTACCTCGGCGATCACGGCGGCGAGCCTGGCGGCGTTGTCCTTCGCCGCCTGCGCGGCCGTCTTCGCTTCCGCGACGACGCCGATGTCGATCTCCGCCTGGTCCGGCTCGACGGTCACGAGCGCCTCGGCGCTCACGGTGACCGTCGGCACCCGCGGCTTCTTGTCGGCTTCCTGGACGTGAGCGACGGCGGGGAAAAAAACGATAAAGAAGATCGCGGCGGCGGTGCGCATGGGCTCATTTTGCGCGCGAAGCCCAAGATATTGCAAGCTTCGAAAATAGACATTTGGGGTCGCTTCCTGTAAATTCGAGACTCGACATGTGTACGGCCCCCCCGTCCAATCCGATTTCCGAGGCGCTGTGACGAGCGTCTCGTTTCTCGGCGCCGCCGGCACCGTGACCGGCTCGCGCTTTCTCCTCGAGGCCGACGGCCGGCGCGTGCTGATCGACTGCGGCCTCTTCCAGGGCAAATCCGAGCTCAGGCAGAAAAACTGGGCACCGATGG
Source organism: Binatia bacterium (assembly GCA_035259465.1). Classification (GTDB taxonomy): domain Bacteria; phylum Desulfobacterota; class Binatia; order UBA9968; family UBA9968; genus JAJPJQ01. The sequence continues at coordinate 80 of DATFWH010000305.1, read as the reverse complement.
GCGTCGACCCGAAAGCGCTCGACGCGATCATTCTCACGCACGCGCATATCGACCATACCGGCTATCTGCCGCGCCTCGCG
>DATFWH010000304.1:0-3434 GCA_035259465.1 Binatia bacterium | reverse complement strand
TGGCGTCGCGTGGCGCCTGGCATCTATCGGCGCCGCGCTGGCCCTGCCTTGGCTGACGATCGCGGTAGCCCTTTTTTACGTCGGCAAGAACACCCTATTGGCCGTCTTCGTCTATTTACAGCGAAGACTGATGGGCGAATCGCAGGTCGCGCTCTCGCGCCGGCTGATGCGCGGCTATCTCGCGCTGCCGTATTCCCTCCATCTGCGGCGCAACTCGGCGGAATTGGTCCGCAACGTATCTGAATCGGCGTTTCGCGTTTTTGACCGCGTCCTCGGGCCTGCGCTCGCGATGCTGACGGAAGCTCTCGTGATCATCGGCATCGTCGCGGTGCTGATGTGGACGGCTCCGTGGCCGACGGTCTTCGCGGTCGCGGTGTTATTCGTTTCCTTGGCGCTGGTGCTGAAACTCACGCGCCGCCACGTCGGCCGCTGGGGGCACGAAGAGCACCGACTGAAAAAGGAAACGCTGCAAAGCGTCCAGCAGAGCTTCGGCGGTCTGAAAGAAATCCGCGTCATGGGTCGAGAGCGATTCTTTTACGAGCGCTTTTCGGCGCTGCAGGAATCGCTCGCGCGCGTGCTGTGCCAGTTCGAAACGCTGAGCGCGCTGCCGCGGCTCATCATCGAGACGGTGTTCGTCCTGGGCATGCTGCTCGTCCTCCTGCTGGTTACCGCGGGCATGGGGAGGGAGGACGTGCTGCCCGTACTGGGACTCTGCGCCTACGGCGGCTTCCGGATCGTTCCCTCGGTGAATCGCATTATCATGGGCTGGAACAGCATTCGCTTCGGCGCGCCCGCCGTGGATCAGCTCTCGGACGATTTGCGATTGTTTACCGCGACGCCCGAAGTCCCGGAACGGGCCGGAAGTTTTTCCTTCAACGATCGGATCGCACTCAACGGCGTGAAATATGTCTATGAAGACGCGTCGGCGCCCGCGTTGGACGATGTGTCGCTAGTCATCCGCCGCGGCGAATCGGTCGCCATCGTCGGATCGACAGGTGCCGGTAAAAGCACGTTGATCAATATCATCCTCGGACTACTGAAGCCGTCGGCGGGTACTGTATCCGTCGACGACCGCGATCTGCTCCAGAATCTACCGGCCTGGCGGTCCAAAATCGGTTATGTGCCGCAGGAGATTTATCTCTTCGACGACACGCTGCGGCGCAACATCGCGCTCGGGCGCGAGGACGCGGAGATCGACGCCGGCAGGCTCGCCGCCGCGATCCGCATGGCGCAGCTCGAAGAAGTCGTCGCCGCGCTCCCGCTCGGCCTCGACACCGTCGTCGGTGAGCGCGGTGTTCGTCTCTCGGGCGGGGAGCGCCAACGCGTTGCGATCGCGCGCGCTCTCTACGGCGACCCCGAGCTGCTTGTCTTCGACGAAGCGACCTCAGCGCTCGACAATCGCACCGAGCGCGAGCTCGCGCTCGCGATCGACGCGCTGCAGGGCGGGCGGACGCTCGTCGTTATCGCGCATCGGCTCAGCACCGTGCGCCGCTGCCGGCGCATCGTTTTTCTCCGGCGCGGCCGCGTCGACGGAGACGGCGACTTCAATCGCCTCCTCAGGACCAGCCCGGAATTTCGCTCCATGATCGCGCTCTACGAAGCCGAGGAGGCCACTGCGCCGCTCGCGGTCGGTCCGAGCTAGGCGCTCTCGGAGAAAACAAACCGGGCCGGAACCCGAAAAAAATGTCTTTGCGCGCCGATTTTTTGACAACTCACGCCCACGATTCATCGGCTTCCTCGCGCAGCAACTTTAGCCTTGACTTGCCCCCTGTTGTTCCCTACTCTTTGACTTCGGCCCGAGATTTTTTCGCCGCTGTAATTGGCGCGAGAGTGGCGGAACTGGCAGACGCACTGGACTTAGGATCCAGCGGGCAACCGTGGGGGTTCGAATCCCCCCTCTCGCACCAACCCGAAGTGAATGCGCTCGTTCGATGAAGATCGATATCGATAACCTGAGTTCGACGCAGCGCAAGATCCGTGTCGAGCTTCCCGGCGACACAGTCGACAAAGAATTCATCCGCGCCTACGAAAACCTCGGGCGCCATGCCAAGATCAAGGGCTTTCGCCCGGGAAAGGTCCCCCGCTCGGTTCTCCAGGGAATCTACGGCGACGAAGTCAAAGGGCAGGTCCTCTCGCGGCTCGTCGAGCTCTCGCTCGGCGAGGCGATCAAGGAGCGCGGCCTCAAAGTCATCTCCGAGCCGGAAGTCGACGCCGAAACGCTCGAAGAAGGACGCGCGTTCGCCTTTTCCGCGCTCGTGGAGGTGAAGCCCGATGTCGAAGCGAAGGACTATCTCGGTATCGAGCTCAAGAGGGTGAAGCTCTCCGTCGCCGACGAGCAAGTGGATGGCGCGCTCGAGCGGCTGCGCGACGCACACGCGCAGCTCGTTCCCGTCGAGGACCGAGAGATCGTCGAGCGCGGCGATTTCGTCACAATCGATTTTTCCGGCACCATCGACGGCCAACCGATGCCCGGCGGCCGGACGGAGAACTACTCTGTCGAAGTCGGCGGCGGCGGCGTTCTGCCCGAGTTCGAGAACGCGCTCGTCGGCTTGAAAAAAGACGCCGAAGCGACTACAACGGTGCCTTTCCCGCAGGATTACTTCAAGCGGGAGTTCGCAGGTAAGTCCGCGTTGTTCTCAGTCACCGTCAAGGAAATCAAGAAAAAGGTTCTTCCTCCGCTCGACGACGAGTTCGCCAAAGACCACGGCGCCTCCGCCAGCCTCGAAGAACTCAAGAATAAAATTCGCGCGCAGCTCGAAGCCGAGCTCGGCGAGTTCCAGAAGGAAGCGCTGAAGGAGCAGCTCATGGAGCGGCTCGTCGAAAAGCACTCCTTCGATCTGCCGGAGAGCTTGATCGACCGGCAGGTGCGCTATCTACTCGAGCGCCAGCAGCGAAACGCCGCGGCCGGAGGCGAGCAGCCGTCGATCGAAGATCTCAAAAAAGAGCTGCGGCCGCACGCGGAGCGTCAGGTGAAGGCGACGCTGCTGCTCGAGAAAATTTCCGAGAAGGAGAAGGTCGACGTACCGGACGCGGACGTGCAAAAACGTATCGAAGAGACGACGCGCGGAGCGGGCCAGCAGGCCTCCGCGGTGCGTCAGTACTACGGCCGGGCCGAGGCCCGCGAGTCCCTAAAGTCCCAAATGATCATGGATCGCACCATAGAGTTCCTTTTGGATCGCGCGGTGACGAAAGAAGTCGAGCCAGCCGTTGATGCACCCGAGAAAAAACGCTAAAATAGCCTCGGATGATAGGGGGTTACGGGAAAACATGAGCTTTATTCCGATGGTGGTCGAGCAGACCGGGCGTGGGGAGCGAGCGTACGACATCTACTCACGACTGCTGAAGGACCGGATCGTCTTCTTGGGCACGGTCGTTAATGACGACGTCGCCAACCTCGTCACCGCGCAGCTGCTCTACCTCGAGGCCGAGGATCC
>DATFWH010000303.1:0-10311 GCA_035259465.1 Binatia bacterium | reverse complement strand
GATCTGGAAAATCGACTGAAACTGCAGGCCGATCTCTCGCAGCAGATCGGAGCCGCCGAGGCGGAAATCGCCGCGCTCAATAAAAAACGCGACGACATCATCGCCGAGCTCGCCGACGCCGAAACCTCGGTCAGGGAAGGGAAAACGGCGCTCGGCGCGATCGAAACCGATCTGGAAACCGAGCGCGTTCAATACCGGGACATCTCGCGCGGGCTCATCGAGCTCGAAGAGAGCGTCAAGGAGCTGCGCCCGCTGGGGCAGCGCCGGCAGGAGGAAAAAAATCATCTGCTTCTCGCGCTTTCCGAGCAGCGGCTCAACCTCCAGCACCTCATCGACGGGATCCGCGAAAAGTACGATTACGACTTGAGAGACCTGGCCGCGGAAAATCTGCCGGCGGAAATCCAGGCCGACGATCTCAAGATCGAGATCGACGATCTCAAATCCCGACTCGAACGCATGGGAGAGGTGAACCTCGCCGCGATCGGCGAATTCGAAGAGCTGACGAGCCGCTTTCAGTTCCTAAGCCAGCAGAAGCAGGACCTCGAAAAGTCGATCGCGGATCTGCAGCAAACGATCGGCAAGCTGAATCGCATCTGCCGGCTGCGCTTCAAGGAAAGCTTCGAGGAGATCAACCAGAAATTCGAGGAGATATTCCCGCGCCTTTTCCGTGGCGGGCGCGCCAAGCTCGTGCTGACCAACGAGAACGATTACCTCGAGACCGGCATCGACATCGTCGTGCAGCCGCCCGGAAAGAAGCTCCAATCGATCACGCTTCTTTCCGGCGGCGAGAAGGCGCTGACGGCGGTGAGCCTGCTCTTCGCGATCTTTCTCACGAAGCCGAGCCCGTTCTGTTTTCTCGACGAGGTCGACGCGCCGCTCGACGATGCAAATCTCGATCGCTTCAACGAGATGATCAAAGAGATGAGCAGCTTCTCCCAGTTCGCCGTCATCACGCACAACAAGCGCACCATGCAGGCGGCCGAAGTGCTGTACGGCGTCACGATGCAGGAGCCGGGCGTCTCGAAGATCGTCTCCGTCAACATGAGCTGATCGTTTTCGCGCGACTCTCCCCTTTTCGTTGTTGCCACGCCCTGCAGGTGGTAAAAATTTAATTTATGCCAGCAGACTCCTTGTTCCAGCGCCTGAAAAACGGCCTGACGAAAAGCCGCGAGGGCTTCGCGCAGAAGCTCGAGGGGCTGTTTCAAACCGAGCGCGCCTGGGATCAGCAGAGCCTCGCCGAGCTGGAAGAGATTCTCTGGTCCGCCGACGTCGGCGTCAAAGCGACGCAGCGGCTGTCTGATTCGGCCAATCTCTATGTCGCGGGTCGGAGCGTGAAAGATCTTTCGGCCTTCATCGAGCGCGAGATCGTACACATCCTAAAAGAAGTCCGGCGTGCTCCGGCCGCCGCGCCGCTTTCCGCAACGCCCTGGGTCATGCTGTTTTTGGGCGTCAACGGCGTCGGCAAGACGACGACGATCGGCAAGATGGCGGCGAAATTCCGTGGCGACGGCAAAAAAGTCCTGCTCGTCGCCGGCGATACGTTCCGCGCGGCAGCGGTCGAGCAGCTGGAAATCTGGGGCGGCCGCGTCGGCGCCGACGTCATCAAGCACCAGGCCGGTTCCGATCCGTCGGCGGTCGTCTTCGACGGGCTGCAGGCGGCGAAAAAGCGCGGCGCGGACGTCGTCATGATCGACACCGCCGGCCGACTGCATAACAAAGCGCATCTCGTCGAGGAGCTGAAAAAAATCCGCCGCGTGATCGGTCGCGAGATGCCCGGCGCGCCGCACGAGACGCTGCTCGTGCTCGACGCCATCACCGGCCAAAACGGGCTCCAGCAGGCGCGCGTGTTTCAGGAGGCGATGGACCTGACCGGCATTGTGCTGACCAAGCTCGACGGCACCGCGAAAGGCGGCGTCGTCGTGGCGATCCAGGAGGAGCTCAGGATTCCCGTCCAATACATCGGCGTCGGCGAGGACGTCGAGGATTTGCAGCCGTTCGAGCCCGAGAGCTTCGTGAAGGCGCTTTTCGAGGCGCGGCAATGAGCGCGATCCAGACGATCCGGGAGATTTCTGGTTTCCTTGACTTCGCGCCGCGGAGCGTCTAGCTTTACCCCCATGCCGCACGAACATGAAACCCATGCCGAGCAGCCGGTTGTCAACCTTACCGACCAGGCGGTCCGGCAGGTAAAGGCGATCCTCACGCGCGAGAATATTCCAGACCACGGTCTCCGTGTGGCGGTCACGAGCGGCGGCTGCTCGGGCTTCTCGTATGGGCTCGATTTCGAGACACAGGAAAGACCCGGCGATATCGTCGTCGCGTGCGACGGTGTCAAGATCTATGTCGACAGCGGCAGCGCGCCGTACCTGAACGGCACCGTCATCGACTACGTGAGCGGTCTTCAGGAGTCCGGGTTCAAGTTCAACAATCCCAACGTCAAAGGCACTTGCGGCTGCGGCACGTCCTTTTCGACATAGGCAAAAGTAGTCAGAACCCGGTAGCCAGAATCCGGAAGCTCAGAGTTTTTCTTATAACTACTGGCTCCTGAATTCTGGATTCTCACCATACGCTTCTATGAAAGCAGTCAGGCTCCACGGCCACGGCGGCGCCGACCAGCTGCGCTACGAAGAGGCTGAGACGCCGAAGATTCAGGCGCCTACCGACGTCCTCGTCGCGCTCAAGGCGGCGGCGCTCAACCACATCGATGTCTGGAACCGCAAAGGCCTCACCGGTATGGAGGTCGCGATGCCGCATATCCTCGGCGGCGACGGCGCGGGCGTCGTCGCGGAGGTCGGCGCCGAGGTCGCGAACGTCAAGCCCGGCGACGCGGTTTGCCTTTATCCGGCGACCGGCTGCGGCAAATGCGAGTTTTGTCTCGCGGATAACGATTTCATGTGCATTCATCTCCGCGTGCTGGGCGAGAGAATCAACGGGACCTACGCCGAGTACGTCCGGGTACCCGCGCAAAACTGCCTTCCCATTCCGCCGGGATTCTCGTTCGAGGAGGCCGCCGCCTTTCCGCTCGTGTTCATCACCGTCTGGCGCATGCTGATCACGAATGCGCGCCTCAGGCCCGGCGAGGACGTGCTCATCCTCGGCATCGGCGGCGGCGTCGCCGGGGCGGCGCTTCAGATAGCGAAGCAGATGGGCGCGCATGTCATCGTCACCTCCTCGAGTGAAGAGAAGCTCGCGCTGGCGAAAAACTGGGGGGCCGACCACGGCATCAACTACACGAAAAGCGATTTCGCCAGAGAGGCGCGCGCGCTGACGAAAAAACGCGGGGTCGATGTGGTTGTCGACTGCATCGGCGGCGAGGGATGGAACAAGAGCCTTGCAGCCCTGGCGAAAGGCGGCCGCGTCGTTACCTGCGGCGCGACGGCGGGCGCGAATCCACCCACGGATTTGCGCCGGGTCTTCTGGAACAACCTGAGCATCTTCGGCTCGACGCTCGGCAGCCGCGAGGAGTTCCGCCAGGTGTTGAATTTCTTCTGCCATACGAACATGCGCCCGATCATCGATCAGGTCTTTCCACTCAAGGACGCCGCCGCGGCGCACGAGCGGATGGAGCGCGGCGAGCAATTCGGCAAGATCGTGCTCCACATCGCGGATTAAGATAGACAAAATCCGCGAAAGCACTTATTTTAAGTTTTACAGACCCGTCATGCGCGTAATCGCCGGACAAGCGAGGGGCCGCCGCCTGCGAACGCCCAAAGGGCGCGAGCTGCGCCCGACGGCGGACCGCGTGAAAGAAGCGCTGTTCAACATCCTACCGCACGACCTGAGCGGCCGTCGCGTCCTCGACCTTTTCGCCGGCACCGGCAACCTCGGGCTGGAGGCGTTGAGCCGCGGCGCCGCCAGCGCCGTTCTCGTCGACATCGCGCGCCCGGCGACGGACGTCATCGAGGAAAACGTGCAAACGCTGGGCTTCGGCGCGAGCGCGCGCGTCGTGACGGCGCCGGTCTTCAAGGCGGTGCGCTCGCTCGCCCGCAGCGGCGAGCGGTTCGATGTGATTCTGCTCGACCCGCCGTACGAGAGCGGCCTGGCGGGAGAAGCCCTGAAGGAGATCGCGAAAGAAGGCGTGCTCGCGGACGGTGGCGTGGTTGTCGCGGAGCACAGCGTGCGGGACCGTCTCGAGGAAAGATACGGCGCCCTCGTATTGAACGACCGGCGGCGCTACGGCGATACGGCGCTGTCGTTTTACCGCGACGGAGAGCGGGTGGAGGAGTAGAGGAATGGCGCAGACGAAAATCGCGATCTATCCGGGCTCATTCGATCCGATTACCAACGGTCACGTCGACCTGGTGAAGCGCACGCTCGGTGTCTTCGACCGGATCGTCGTCGCGATCGCGCGCAACCCGGCTAAAGACGGCTCGCTCTTCGACCTCGACGAGCGGCTGCAGATGATCCGCCAGGTATTCAAAGGCTTCGGCGGCCGCGTCGAGGCCGAGAGCTTCGAAGGGCTGCTCGTCGACTACGCCAAAAAAACCGGCGCCAAGGTCATCATCCGCGGGCTCCGCGCAGTGTCGGACTTCGAATACGAGTTCCAGATGGCGATGATGAACCGCGAGCTCGCGCCCGGCATCGAGACGCTGTTCATGATGACCGGGCAGGATCATTTTTACATCAGCTCGCGCCTGGTGAAGGAAGTCGTAAGCCTCGGCGGCGACGTCTCCGGCCTCGTGCCGGCGATCGTGGCGAAAAAATTGAAGGAAAAATTTTAGGAGCTCTCGCTTTATGAGACTCGGAAAGAAAACACAGGGAATCAAGCCGTCGGTGACGCTCGCACTCGCCGCCAAAGCGCAGGTGCTCCGCGCCGAAGGCATCGACCTCGTCAACTTCACGGCCGGCGAGCCCGATTTCGACACGCCGCAGCGCATCAAGGACGCGGCGGTCGACGCGCTCAAAAAAGGCATGACGAAATACACCGACGTGCGCGGCATCGAGCCGCTCCGCCTCGCGATCGTGGAGAAATACCGGCGCGAATACGGCCTGGAGTACACGAAAGACGAAGTGCTGGTGAGCTGCGGCGGCAAGCACGCGCTCTATAATCTCATGCAGGCGCTGATCGACGACGGCGACGAGGTCGTCATCCCCTCGCCTTACTGGGTGAGCTATTCCGACATCGCGCTGCTCGCCGGCGGCGTTCCCAGGCTCGTCGAGACGAGGGAGGCGAACGGCTTTCGCATCACGCCCGCGGAGTTGGAGAAGTCGCTCACGCCCAAGACGCGCCTGTTCATCCTGAACAGCCCGTCGAACCCGACCGGCGCGGCTTACGACCGCGACGAGATCGATGCCCTGTCGCGTGTGCTGGAGCGGCACGACTGCCTGATTTTATCCGACGATATTTACGAGAAGATCGTCTACGACGGATTTAAGTTTCATCAGATCGCCGCGCTGAATCCCAAGCTACGCGACCGGACGATCATCACGAACGCCGTTTCCAAGACCTACGCGATGACAGGTTGGCGCATCGGCTACGCCGTTGGGCCGAAGGAGGCCGTCACGGCGGCAAGCAAGATCCAGAGCCAGAGCACGTCGAATCCGACGTCGATCGCGCAGGCCGCCGCATTGGAGGCGATCCGCGGCCCGCAGGACGAGGTGCCGGTGATGGTCGGCGAGTTCAAGAAGCGGCGCGACGCGATCGTCGCGCGGCTCGCCGCGATTCCGGGGATCGGCTGCTTCAAGCCGCAGGGCGCGTTCTACGTTTTCCCTAACGTGGGCTCTCTGTTCGGGAAGAAATACAAAGACAAGCCGCTCGCGACACCAGCGGACGTGGTCGAATACTTCCTCGACGCCGCGCGCGTTCTCGCCGTCCCCGGCGAGGACTTCGGCTCGAAAGAAAATATACGGATCAGCTACGCAACCTCGATGCAGGAGATCGAAAAAGGCTGCGATCGCATCGCGGAAGCGGTGCGCAAGCTCGGCTGAAATCAGTATTTCGGACGCTCGCCGGTTTTCTTGTAGCGGAAATAGTCCCTAAGAATCTGCGCGTGATCGAACACCAGCGGCGACGGCAGGTTCGCTTCGCGGAAAATCGCCGCCGACTTGGCGTCGTCGGCGCCTTTCGGCGTTCCGTTCGCTTTCGCGATGAATACCGTCGAGATCGTATGCCCGCGCGGGTCGCGCTTGGGGTCGGAGTAGCTGTGGAGTTGCTCGACCAGCTTGACGTCGAGCGAGACCTCTTCCTTCGCCTCGCGCACTGCGGCGCTCTCCAGACTCTCGCCGTAGTCGACGAAGCCGCCGGGAATCGCCCAGCCGTGCGGCGGATTCTTGCGTTCGATCAGAATGACGCCGCCGTCGACTTCGATCAGGATGTCGACGGTCGGCAGCGGATTCTTTCTTTGCTTCTCCGCCATCGGTTAACTTGACTCTATAGGAAGCGCCATGTAGTAGTATTTTTTCAAGCTTGCCGCGGGGTGGAGCAGTCTGGTAGCTCGCAAGGCTCATAACCTTGAGGTCCCGGGTTCAAATCCCGGCCCCGCAACCAACCGAAAGGGGGCCCTAACGGCCCCCTTTTCTTTTTTCTCGTCAGTTCTTTCCTCCATAAACCTTATCAAAGAATCCTTCGCTCTCAAGACGCTTGAGCAAAGACGGATCGACGAAATCTTCCGCCTTGACGTTCGCGACCTTGGGATTCTGCTCGGCCACGTACTTGAGCACCGTGCGCGTTCCCTCGAGCGTCGGATACGGCTTGCGATCCATCTCCTCCAGCGCTTCGAGGTAAAACTCCTCCGCCTGTTCGGCTTTGGGCAGGCGCAGGTTTCTCGCGATGACTTCCTTGACGGCTTGCTTGTTCTCCTTGTTGAACACGTAGGCATAACCCTCGATCACCGCGCGCGTGAAGTTCTCGCCGATCTTCGCGCCGGGGGCGACGAACTCCCTTTTCGCGGCGAGCACGGTATTCTGATACGGGATCTTGGCCGCGTTGAGATCGAGCAGTGCCGTGTAGTTCCTCGAGAGCATCATTTTGGTCGGGAGCCGCTGGAGCATTGCCGCATCGAGGCCCTTGGCTTCGAGCGCCGCCATGCGCTCGGGGTCGAGGCCTGTCTGGAGCAGCACGATGCCGTCGCGCTTGACGTTGAGCCCCAGATGATCGAGCGCGATCAAGGCGGAGATATGCGACGAGCCGCCGAACCGCGCTGTGCCGAGCCTCTTGCCCTTGAGCTCGGCCGCGGTCTTGATATTCGGCTGAGCCACCAGCGTGAACGGCGAGGTGTTGCTGACGCCGAGAAAGGCCACGATCTTCTCCCCGCTGGCGACCAGGCTCACTAGCGCGGCCGGCGCGCCGGCCGCGACCTGGATCTCGCCCGCCGCCAGCATCTGCGCGACCAGCGCTCCGCCGGCGACGAAGATCATCTGCACGTCGATGCCGTATTTATCGAAGATCTTCTTGTCCTTGGCGACCCAGAAGGGGGTATTGTGCGGCGTCGCGGTGGAGACCGCCACCCGCACGCGGGTTTGCGCCTCCGCGGCGAGCGGCGACAGCAGCACCGCCAGCAACATCGTCATCACCTTAAGCCTTCGCATCGTCGTCACTCCTTTCCTGCTGCGCATCGTTTTTTCCGCGCCAATAGGCGCGCATCTGATCGCGCTCGGTGAGCGCGGAAACGGCGAATCCGGCGAGCACCGCCCAGAAGGCCGAGCTGATGCCCGCGAAGCTGAACGGCGTCACCGCGACGGCGAACGCCACGAGCGCGCCGAATCTCAGCCGCTCGCCGAACGCTTTCTCGAACGCCTCCTGGAGCGATGAGAGGATCGCCAATCCGGCCAGCGCGATCACATACTGCCGCGGCACGATCGAAAGTAAAGAGCTCACCGCGCTCGCCGCCAGCGCGAGGATGAAAGTCAGCATAGCCGCCGTCACGCTCGCGGCATAGCGGCTGGGGGCGGGCCCCGCGTCGGGCGCGGCGACGATCGCGACCGCCGTGCGCCCCACGATCGCCGGACAGCCGCCGAGCAGCGCGTTGACGATCGAGCCCAGGCCGACGAGGACGGTGACGGGCTTCACCGGCACGCGGTAGCCCTGCGCGCGAAGGAAGCCGAGCCCCTGAACATTGCCAAGGACCATCGACAGCACCACCATCGGCAGGCTGACCGCTATCAATGCCGACAGCGTGAATTCAATCCGCGGCACGACGAGCGCCGGCAGCTCCCACGCGATCTGACGCGCCGCGAAGTCGCGCGTAACGATAATCGCCGCGGCGCCGCCGAGGAGCGCGAGGCCCATGGCGGGCACGCGCGGCCGCGCGATGATCCGCCCCAGCAGATAGCCGGCCACGGTCGCGCCGCCGACGACTACATCCTCGACGGTCGCCTTGATCATGCGCACGACGTATTCGAGAATGCTGCCCGCGAACATACCCATGACGATGGGCAGCGGCAGCCACTCCATGATGCGCCCGCCGATGCCGGCAAGGCCGAGCGCGACGATCATCGCGCCCGCCATCAAATTGGCGCCGACCAGCTCCGCAAAGCTGTACTGGCCCGCGAGCGTGCCCATGTAGACCAGGCCGGGAATCGTCCAGGTGATCGGGATCGGCTGGCGGTAGGCGAGCGAGAGCGCGAGGGAGGAGGCGGCGGCGCTCGCCCAGACAATGAAGATCCAGCTCGAAGTCTCGGCCGTACCGAGGTTTAGCTGGCGCGAGACCGCGATCTGGAGCGGCACCATGCCCGACGCGAACCAGATGAAGGTCGTGAGACCCGCCCACAGCGCCGCGGCGTTGAAGTCCGCGAGCGACAGCGAAGCGGGCAATTTGACGCCGCTTGATATTTTTTTTCCCGACCCTGTTGACGAGACGCTCAAGACGGTCAAAAATAGCGCGTCAGGACGATCGAAGGCAACTCGACATGAATTTCAACGCCCGCCGGGTCTCATTCCTATATTCATGAAGGACGCAGCAAAAAGATTGACCGCCGTGATTGTCGCCGCTTCTGCGCCGGGCGCCGAGGGCGCCTCCACCGCGCGCGAGCGGCTGATCGAGCATCTCGCGTGGACGCTCGGGCAATTTTCTTTCGAGCACTTTGCGCTGATCGGGAAGACAGGCAACGGCCATCGAGCCGAACGTGTTTCGGTCTTGGCCGACGATCACGCCGGCCTCAGCACCGCCGGCCGCATCGCGACGGCGCTCAGGCGGCTTCGCGGCGGGATCTTCGTCGCTACCGGCGACATGCCTTTCCTATCGACCGACATGGTGGAATGGCTGCTCGGCTATGACGATCCCTCGGTCGACGCCGTCGTCCCCCGCCACGCGCAGGGAATCGAGCCGCTGTTCGCGATCTACAATCCGAGCTTTCTCGCGCAACTGGACGCGGCGCTCGCACAGCCGGGAGACGCCCTGCTCAACGCGCTGGATAAGTCCCGCGTGCGTTATGTCGAGACGTCGGAAGCCCTTGCGCGCAGCTTCGAGCGGGTCGAGGGCGAGGAAGCCTGCGCGCGGGCGCTCGCCGGCCTGGAGAAAAAATTCGCCGATCCGAGCAGCTTATAGACCCGCCTTCAGCGCATCTGGACGACTATTTCCAGCCGGGGTCGTCCGTCCATCTACCGAGCCTGGCCAACGCGGCGTTCGCCGGCCCGCGGTCCACGATCTGATCGACCTTGGGCTTTTCGTTCTCTTTCAGCATGCCGATTTCCACCAGCTTATTGATGGTCGTGTTTACCATCTCTGCGGGCATCCCGTCGTTCACCGGCCAGACCTTCGCCGCGGCCAGCGCGTCGTACGCGGGTCCCAGCACATCCTTGGGATAGCCGGTAAGCTTGCTCGCCAGATCAAGCGTGCGCTCCTTGTTGCGGTACATGAAGCGGTGAGCCTTGATGATCGCCGCGACGGCGCGGGCGAAGAGATCCGGCTCCTTGCGCAGCAGCTCTTCGTTGACGCTGAAGGTCCCATACCAGTAGGTAGGCATGACTTCCCAAAGCGGAACCAGGGGATGCAGGGACGCCTTCTTGGTCCGCGCCATGTAAGCCTGGTCGATGTGCAGGACGGCCGTGTCGATCTTGTCGCTGAGAAGCGCTGCGATGTAGCCGGCGCTCGATACCGAGATGTAGTTCACGTCTTGCGGCGTGAGTCCGGCGCTCTGGAGGACGGCGCGGGTCATCACCTCGCGAAAGGCCCCGACGTCCTGGATGCCGAGGTTTTTCCCGCGCAGATCGGCGGTTCTGCGGATATTCTCCTGCGCCGCCATGACCACCGTGAGCCGGTGGGCGTAACTGAAGATGCTGCGGATTTTCGCCCCGCGGCCGATGACCGTGATGACCGGCTCGCTGCTGGCCCCGACGATATCCAGCCCTCCGGTGATGCCGCCGCGCAGCGACTG
>DATFWH010000302.1:0-3851 GCA_035259465.1 Binatia bacterium | reverse complement strand
CCTCTCCCCACGGGAGAGGGATGGGGTGAGGGGCCTCGAAACGCGAAACCCGAAACTATATTTTCTTCCTCTGCCCCTTGATCTTCTCCCCGTTCTTCAAATATTCGCCCGCGACCGCAAGCCGCGCCTCCTCCTCCAGCTCATCGTCCCAGTCGCCGAGCGGGTAGCCGTACCACGGGTTTTTCGGCCCGAGCGGCGGCAGCTTGAGCTCCTCCCAGATCTTCTTCGCGTTCTCCATATATTCCTTCTTCGGCAGCGAGACCGGCGGATAATTCCATTTCCGCGTCGCGTCGATGAGGATCGCCGAGCAGCCGTACATCTCGTCCATGCCGCTCTCGAGCTTGCCCGGCGGCGCGGCGGAGGGGTCCATCGACGGCGTGCGGTTGCGGATCACCAGCGTATCGCGGTGCGGCTGCATCCGGAACGCGAGGCACCAGAAAAGGGAGTCGAGATTGCGCGGATTGATGTCCTGGTCGACGGCGATCACGATCTTGCCGGTCCCGGGGTGGTAGCCGACCATGCTGTGGAGCGCCTGCCAGACGTGCGCCTGATTCATCTTCTTCATGCGGATGACGCAGATCTGGCGCACGGCGATCGAGTGGAAGACGACCTCGACGATGCCGGGAATGTTGCACTGGTCGCGGAGAAAGCGGAGATAGTTCCCCTCGGCGGCGACCTGGCGCATCACGCTCGACTCGCTCGGCGGAAGCTGGCTCACGATGCAGGCGAACAGCGGATTTTTCCGGTGCGTGATGCACTTCACGTCGAAATAGGGATTGAGCATCTTCTCGCCGATGTAGCCGGTCGATTCGCCGAAGGCCGCCTCGGGCTCGATCCATTCCGTCGAGATCTCGCCTTCGATCACGATCTCCGCGCGCGCGGGCACGAGAATATCGACGGTCTTGCAGCGCACGACGTCGATCGGCGCGCCGGCGAGGCCGCCGGCGATGTCGAGCTCGCTCACGGAGAGCGGCACGCGTGCCGGCGCGGTATACGCGACCGGCGGCGGCGCGCCGATCACGAGCGCAGCCTGGAGCGGCACGCCGCGCTCGCGGCACTTGCGCCAGTGATAGCCGCCGTGGTTGCTGGAATTCAGAAACACGCCGGTGCGCGTCGGGCTCTTGATCTGGCCGCGATAATTGCCGATGTTGATCTTGCCGGTGTCGGGATCTTTCGTGAACCAGTGCGATGCCGTCGTGTACGGCGCGCAGTCGAAACCGGGCGTCGAGATCGGAATCGGAAATTCTCCCAGGCCGCCTTTTTCGAGCAGCCCCTCGCCTACGTGCACTTCTTCGTGCACCGGCGCGTTCTCGACAACGTTCGGCGCGATCGGAGAAGCCTCGGCCTTGGTCCAGCGGTCGACGATTTCCTCGGGCTTGCAGTGGAGGCCGAAGCCGTAGATCTGCCGCGACGCCGCGAGCGCGCCGACGAGCACCGGGATCTCGTACTTCCGGCCTTTCACGTCCGTTACGTGCGTGAAGAGAAACGCGCGGCGCTCCTCTTCCGGCAGGCCCCGGAATTGCCAGCGCACGAGCGGCATCAGCTCGGTGTCTTTGTTGATCGCCTCGTCGATTTTGACGAGCAGCCCGGCTTTGTCGAGGGCGGCGAGATGTTCTCTGACGTCTTTAAAGTAGGCCATGCGAGATATTCCGTGCGCGCTACCTGCATAGCAATAAGGCCTGGGAAAGTAAATCTCGATTGACGCGCGCGGAAAAAGACTTTACGTTCACCGCGTGAATTTTTCCGGCGCCTTTTTTTTCGGCGTTCTAGTCGCGTCGATTCCGGGACCAACCGGCATCCTGATCGCGACCGAAACGCTGCGCCACGGGGCGCGCGGCGGGCTGCTCACGATGCTCGCGCCCCTTATGCTCGATATCTTCGTCATGCTGCCGCTGGGACTTTTGTTACAAGCGTCGCTGATGACGGGAAACGGCGCGATCATTCTCGGGCTCGCGGGGGCGGCTTTTTTAGCATGGCTCGGCGTCGAGTCGATCCGCGCCGGTATTAAGCATGTGCAAACAATCCGGACCACCGGCGCGCCGCCGATAGCAAAGAGAGATCTGCCGCCGTTCATGAAAGGCTTCATCACGCACGCGACGAGCCCGTATCCGTACGTTTTCTGGGCCACCGCCGGCGGCGCGCTCGTGCTGCAAGGCTATGCGCGCGGCGGCATCGCCGGCGCGGCGCTGTTTCCGGCGGGATTCTGGAGCGGGACCACCTCATTCACCTTTTTGCTGATCTATCTCGTCGCGCACGGCAAGCGCCTGCTGCCGCCGCGCTGGGAGCCTTATCTGCATCATATCTCCGGCGTGCTGCTGATCGGCAGCGCCATTTACTTGGCGGTTCGCGTGTGGCACGGTTTATTCTAGGCGTCGTGGAACCGCCAACGCAGGTGAAGATGCTTGAAGCGATCAGCGCCGGGGCGCCCGATCGGTGGCGGACGGTATGGAGCATTGAGAATACCGGCGATTCGCCGCTGGAAATCTTCACGGCACGGCTGCCGCACGGGAAGTTTCGCTCGGAAGAGAAAGTTTTCGCGCCGCCGGTCGTTATCGCGCCGCGCGGAAAGGGCGGCATCGAGATCGAGGCGCGCTGCGCCGAATCGCCCGGCGCGGAGGTCGAAAACGGCTTTCTCATCCTGCGCGTCGCTCATGGCGGCGATCAGTGGCTGATTTTAGCGCGGCTAAGAGTTAGAATAGATGCGCGCGGGACCCCGGTAGCGGCGACAGAGCTGACCACCATACAGCGAGTCGGTTTTTCCGAGCGCCAGGCCGGCTAGAGGCGAACATGAAGGACAAAGAAAAATTAATTTTGCGAAAGCTACGCGGCTGACACAATAATTGAGGCCTCGGCTTCGAGGAGACCACGGGCATGGTCTCGAATTCTCTCGATATGGAGCTCGACGAGCTGCTTCGGATATTGAAGCGGATGCCGAAGGACTACGCTTACGACGCGGAGTACAAGAAGCTGCGCGCCGAGCTGCCGTCGGACTGGCCGCTCTAGCAATTTTAGATTTTGCATTGCCGATTTCCGATTAATCGAAAATCCAAAATCGGAAATCGAAAATTACGTTCGGAGTCGCACTATCGGCTGCCGGAGGCTGAGGGGCTTCGTCCCGCTCCAATATTCCCTTTTCCCAGTCATCGCCTGGACGTGGCCGTCCCATTCGAGGCAAAAGGCGGTGATGCCGAGCTTGACCGCCCGCCTGACCTTTTCCTGCGTCTCTTCGTCGGTCGCGAAGCGCGCGAGCGCCTCGATCTGGCGCGCGCCGTGGCCGACGTCCTGCTCGGCGTGCAGCCGGTAGGTCTCGGCCGCGCGCGCCGAAAATTTATAATGCTGCGTCAGCTCGCGATATACTTTCGCGGACGTCTTGTCCGGGCCGCCGAGCTGGCTCTCGACGAAGCTCAGCATCGCCACGCCTTCGAGCGCGGAGCGCCGCTGGCAGCAGCCGATGATCGCCTCGATCGCCGCCGCCGTGCCGGGCGCCGGCTCGGCGCGGTCAGCCTCCTCGCGCGAGATGCCGCCCTCCTCGAGGAACTGCAGCATGATGTCGACGTGCGTGCGCGGGCCGGAAAGCTCCTCCATGAAGTTTTCCAGCACCGTGCCCATGAGGCCGTACTCTTTGGAGGCTACCGCGTTGACGGCGATATAGCCGAAGAAAATCGGATTGGTGCGCACGCGCAGATAATGCTGGACCTCGCCAAGGATAATCTGCTCGCGCGTCCAGCGATGTTGGAGGATGCCCTGAAACCAAGGATGCTCGCCCATGGGCGCCTCGTCGGCGTAGCCCCAAAGCTCGCGGATGAATTCATCGGGGGACATAAGATTAAAATGTAGGGGCGGTTCGCGAA
>DATFWH010000301.1:0-8412 GCA_035259465.1 Binatia bacterium | reverse complement strand
TCTTCGTGCTGAGCGCGAAAAAGCCTGTCGGCGTCGTCCACCTCCACGACCTGCTGAAAGCGGGCATTTAGCGCCGTGCCGCGAGTCGCCTCCTCGGTCCGGCAACGTGCGCGGAAAATCAAGCTGTTGCTGCTCGATTTGGACGGGGTTTTGACCGACGGCGGCATCATCATTGACGGCGGCGGCAATGAGTTTAAGCGCTTCGACGTCCGCGACGGCCACGGCATCCGCCTGCTGCAGCGCAGCGGCATTCGCCTTGGAATCATTTCCGGCCGCTCGGCGAAAGCCGCGCGCCACCGAGCCCGCGACCTGGACGTAAAGCTTTTCTTCCAAGGGGTGGACGACAAGCTGGCGGTCTACGAGAAGATCAAGCGCATGACCAGCCTGAAGGACGCGGAAATCGCCTACGTCGGGGACGATATGGTCGACCTGCCGGTGCTCCGGCGAGTCGGCCTGGCGGTCGCGGTGAGCGACAGCTGGCAGGAACTCAAGCGTTACGCCCACTACACGACGCGCCTCCCGGGAGGCCGGGGCGCCGTCAGGGAAGTCATCGAATTGCTGCTAAAAAGCCAAAAAAAGTGGAAGGAAGTTACCGCGAAGTACCACCGTTCTTGAAAATTTCAACCCTACCAAGCAATTTTCGTGCCCGCTAACTTTACAGCTTGTCGGAAAGGTGGTATTTTGCGCACGATAAGGGTTATGCCATGAGCGGACGCAGGTTTAGAACCATACTTCTGGTGGCTATTTCGGCCCTACTGGGAATGGTCGCCTTTAAGGTCGGCGAGACCGTCTGGCAGAGAGAGAAAAAAAGCGTCGGCAAGGAACTTGTCAAGAACGCGCTCAACCTACTGCCCGACGAGGCGCTGCAGATCAAAGACTTCCATCGCGCCCAGGTGGAAGGCGACCGGAAGATCTGGGAAGTCTTCGGCGACGAGGCCCGCTACAATAAGGACGAAAAGCTGCTCGCAGTTCAGAAAGCCCGCATCCTCTTTTACCAGCAGGACACCATCATCGAGGCGATCGGAAAACAGGGCAACCTCTGGATGGGCGAAGGCCAAAGCGACTTGGAGAAGGCGCAGCTTCTGGGCGACGTCCAGGTCACCTTCCGCGGCTATGTCTTGACGACCAACGAAATCCTTTACTTCAAGAGCCGAAATATCATGGTGCTGCCGAGCCGCGTTTCCATTAAAGGCGAAGGCATGGAGCTCGACGGCTCCCACATGGAGATCAGCCTCAACGATGAGAAGCTGCGTCTGAACGGAAACGTGAGGACGAAGGTGGTGCCCAATAAACTCCCGACGAAGGGACGCTTCGATGAAGACAAGGCGGGCTAAGCCGGTGCGCTGGATTGCAGGTCTGGCGCTGTGCCTCGTTTTGACGCCGCTTCACGGCGCGGCCGTGTCCGCTGCGCAAACCGATAAAAAGGGCGATCAAAAGGCAAAGGCGAACCAAAAGAGCGAAGAAAAAGGCGATACGACGAAGAAGAAGTCGCAAAGCGGCGCATTCAGCGCACAGGATCCGATTTACATTACGTCCGACCGTATGGAAGCCGACCGGCAGAAAAACATCATTATCTATACCGGCCAAGTCGTCGCCATCCAGAATGACATGACGCTCCGAAGCGACAAGCTCACGACTTATTTCGATCCCGACCTGCAGCAGATCAAAGAAGCGATCGCCGAGGGCAAACAGGTCCGCATGACCCAGGGCGACCGCATCGCCATCGGCACGAAGGCGGTTTTCGATGGTATCGTCCAGACGGTGACGATGACCGGCAACCCGATCGTGCGCCAGGGCAACAGCGAAGTAGCCGGATGCAAAATTATCTACTTTATGGTCGAAGACCGCGTGGTGGTCGAGAACTGCAAAGACGTACCACGGGTTGCCGGTACGATTTTCCCCGCAGAACTCCAGCAGAAAAACGACGATGATCAAAAAGCCGATCAAAAGAAGGAAAAGACGACCACGAAAGAGAAGGATAAGACGACCGCAAAAGGCAAATGAGCCAGTTGTTAGCGGAAAGCGTGACGAAGTCCTACACCGGGCGCCGCGTCGTCGACGGCGTCAGCCTCGACGTCAACGGCGGTGAGGTGGTCGGACTCCTGGGTCCGAACGGCGCGGGCAAAACCACGACGTTTCACATGATGGTCGGCCTCGTCCATCCGGACGGCGGCAAAGTCCTGTTGAACGGCGCGGACCTTACGGCGATGCCTATCTACCAACGCGCGCGCGCCGGGCTCAGCTACCTACCGCAGGAATCCTCGGTCTTCCGCCGGCTGACGGTCGAAGAAAACCTGCTCGCCATTTTAGAAACACTCGATCTCTCGGACGAGGAGCAGCACGACCGCGCGCTCAGGCTCATGCAGATGCTCGGCGTCGCGGATCTCGCCAAGCAAAAAGCGCTGACGCTTTCCGGCGGCGAGCGGCGGCGCGTCGAGATCGCCCGCGCGCTCGTTCTCTCCCCTTTCTTCGTGCTGCTCGACGAGCCCTTCACGGGCATCGATCCGATTGCGGTTTCGGAGATTCAAAAAATCATCCGCAAGCTCAGCGGCAGCGGCATCGGCGTCCTCATCACGGACCATAACGTGCGCGAAACGCTCGGCATCTGCGACCGCGCTTACATCATCAACGAAGGCATCGTTCTCGAGGAAGGAACGCCGGAGAAAATCGCGGTCAGCCCGCGGGCGCGGGAAGTCTATCTCGGCGAAGGTTTCAGGCTCTAAAACGATGGCTCTCGAGATCAGACAGGTTCAAAGGCTCGCGCAGCAGCTCGTAATGACGCCTCAGCTGCAGCAGGCGATCAAGCTGCTGCAGCTTTCGCGCATCGAGCTGGAAGAAATGATTTCTCAGGAGCTTCAGGAAAACCCGACGCTCGAGGAAAGCCCCGCCGGCGAGCCCGAGACCCAGCCGCAGAAGCCAGAGGAAGAGCTGCCCGAGCGGCTCGAAGCGCCTGAGCCCTCGCGGGAGCTTTCGGCGGCCGACCGGATCGGCACGATGGACTGGCAGGATTACATCGACACCCATTCCAATTCGCTGCACGGCTCGCTGACCGCGGAAGCGGGCGGCGACGACGACGAGGGGCCGCCTTCCTGGGAAAACACGCTGACGAAGAAGACCTCGCTCGAAGACCATCTCGTGTGGCAGCTCCGCATGTCCCGGCTGACCGAAAGAGAGGAGCAGATCGGCCAGTACATCATCGGCAATCTTGCCGAGAACGGGTACCTCGCGCTGCCGCTCGAAGAAGTCTGCCAGGCCACCGGCGCGACGACCGAAGAAGCGGAGGCGGTGCTAAAGAAGATCCAGTTCTTCGATCCCCCGGGGGTCGCCGCGCGCGACCTGCGCGAATGCCTGTTGGTCCAGCTCGAAAACCTGGGGCTCTCCGACAGCCTCGCCGCACGGATCGTCTCCGATCACCTGCCGCAGCTCGAGAGCAAGCGCTTCGAGAAGCTCGCGCGCGAGCTGGGCGTTACGATCGACGATATCATCGTCGCCTCGCAGGTCATCGCCTCGCTCGAGCCGCGGCCGTCGCGGAATTACGACGAAGAGGAGATCCGCACGATCCTGCCGGACGTGTCGGTCCAGAATATCGAAGGCGAGTGGAAGATATTCCTCAACGACGAAGGCCTGCCGCGACTGCGGGTGAGCTCTTACTATCGCAAGCTCGCGGGCCAGCAGGGGGTCGAGGAAGAGCGCGCGCGGCAGTATCTACAGGAAAAAGTGCGCGCCGCGACGTGGCTCATCAAAAGCATCCATCAGCGGCAGCAGACGCTTTACCGGGTCACGGAGAGCATTTTCAAATTCCAGCGCGAATTCCTCGAAAGCGGCGTCAGCCAGCTGCGGCCCATGGTGTTGAAGGACGTGGCGGAGGATATCGGCATGCACGAGTCGACCGTGAGCCGCGCCACGGCGAATAAATACGTCAACACGCCCCACGGCCTTTTCGAGCTCAAGTATTTCTTCCAGAGCGGATTGCGCTCCGGCAACGGCGAAGACGTCGCCGCCGAAAGCGTCAAAAACAAGATCCGCGGCATCATTTCCGGCGAGGACCCGCGCAAGCCGTTCAGCGACCAGCACATCGCGCAGATGCTGACGGCCGATTCGATCGGCATCGCGCGCCGGACCGTCGCCAAATACCGCGAGGCGATGGGCATCCTGCCGTCGTCGCGCCGCCGCCAGCCTTATCTCCGAAAATAGCCGGCGTGGGGCGCTCATGACCGACGTGAAAGTTTCCGTGACGTTCCGCCACACGCAGCCGACCGAGGCGCTCAAGCATTACGCCGAGGAAAAGATTCACAAGGTCGGCAAATATTTCAACCGGCCGCTGGAGGCGCACGTCGTCCTCGCGGTCGAGTCGCACGGGCGGCAAGTGGCCGAGCTGACGATGCAGGCGCGCGGCGTGACGCTGCACGGCCGCGAGGAAACGACCGATCTGTACTCCGCGATCGATCTGCTGATCGATAAAATCGAGCAGCAGATCCGGAAACATAAAACGAAGTCGACACTCAAACGCAGAAAGGCCAAATCTTGAAGCTCACCGACTTTCTGGACGCGAGCAGGATCATCCCCGATCTCGAGCAAAAGGAGAAGCGCGCGGTGCTGAAGGAGCTCTCCGATCGGCTCGCGGCGCTCGATACGTCGCTGAATTCCCAAAAATTGTTCGAAACGCTGCTCGAGCGCGAGCAGATCAGCAGCACGGCGATCGGCGAGGGCGTCGCGATCCCGCACGGCAAAATCATCGGCGGCCGGAAACTCACCGGAGTTTTCGCGCGCAGCGTGCGGGGCGCGAATTTCGAGTCGCTCGACGGCGGGCTGACGCATCTTTTCTTCGTCCTGCTCGCGCCGGAGGACGCCGCGGCGGATCACTTAAAGGCGCTCGCCCGCATCTCGCGCCTGTTGAAAGACGGGGCGTTTCGCGCGCGCCTCATGCAAGGCAAAACGGCGGAAGAGATTTTCAAGGTTATCAAAGACGAGGACGATAAATTTTAGCGGAAGCCGCCGGCGATCAGCCGCTCAGCGTATGAAGGGCTACGATTACTTGACAAAGGGCTGACGACTGACCGCCGATCGCTTCTTATGTCTGACCGTCTCGATATCGTCGTGGTGACGGGGCTCGCGGGCTCCGGGAAGAGCGTGGCCATCCGCTCGCTCGAGGACCGGGGTTTTTTTTGCATCGACAATCTGCCGGTCCGGCTGATCCCGCAATTCGTCGAACTGTGCCAGGGCTCCGGCGAGGGGATCGCGCGCATCGCGCTCGGCGTCGATCTGCGCGCGAGCCAGTTTCTCCAGTCCTGGCCCGACGTGCTGGCGAATCTCCGCCGGGACGGGCATCACGTGGAGGTCGTTTTCCTCGACGCCTCCGACGAGGTGTTGTTAAGGCGGTTCAGCGAGACGCGCCGGCCGCATCCGCTCGCCGGCAACCTGCCGGTGCAGGAGGCGATCGCCCTTGAGCGGAAGGCGCTCGAGGGCATGCGCGCGTTGGCGGACAAGGTGATCGATACGAGCCTGCTCAACGTACACGAGCTGAAACGCGAGATCGACGAGCAGTTCAGCCAGAGCGCGGATACGCGCCGGATGAATCTGTTTCTCACGTCGTTCGGATACAAGTACGGCAATCCGCCCGACGCCGACATCATCATGGACGTCCGCTTTCTTCCCAATCCGTTCTTCGTGCACGAGCTGCGGGACAAGAAGGGCCTGGACGCGGACGTAGAGGAGTTCGTGCTCAAACGCGAGGAGACGAACGGCTTTCTCGAGCGGCTTTATGCACTGCTCGAGTTCGCGCTGCCCTATTACGTGCAGGAGGGCAAGAGCAGCTTGACCGTCGCCCTCGGCTGCACCGGCGGCCGCCACCGCTCGGTCGTTCTCGTCGAGGAGATGAAGCGCCGGCTCGCGGCGAAGCCGTTTCGCATTCACGTGAAGCACCGCGACATCGACAAGTGACATGGACGGACTGAACAAGAACCTCGAGATCAAGAACAAGCTCGGCCTGCACGCCCGCGCCGCGGCGCTGCTCGTCCAGACGATCAGCAAATTCGACGCCGAGGTGACGATCGCCAAGGACGGCCAGACGGTCGACGGGCGAAGCATCATGGGCGTGCTCACGCTCGCCGCGACGCAAGGGAGCAAAATTCAGGTCGAGGCCAGAGGTCGCGAGGCGGAAAACGTCCTCGCCGCCGTCGAAAAGCTCATCGACAACAAGTTCTTCGAAAATGAGTGAAACTTGATTCCCCGCGGCTTCTTCGATATAGAAGTTTGATTCGGCTTTTTTCCGGAACGCCTGGAGGTACGCTAGATGGCAGCGAAAGACTTTCTTTTCACTTCGGAGTCGGTCTCCGAGGGGCATCCCGACAAAATGTGCGATCAGATCTCCGATGCCATCCTGGACGCGCACCTGAGCGGCGATCCCGACAGCCGGGTGGCGTGCGAAGCGCTGACGAAAACCGGCATGGTCGTCGTCGCAGGCGAGATCACCAGCAAGCAGAAGGTGAACTATAATGAAATCGTGCGCGAGGTCGTGCGCGAGATCGGCTATACCGACTCCACAATGGGCTTCGACGGCAATACCTGCGCAATCCTGAGCGCCGTCGAAGGTCAATCGTCGGATATTTCGCAAGGCGTTACGGAAGGCGAAGGGCTGCACAAGGAGCAGGGCGCGGGCGATCAGGGCATGATGTTCGGCTATGCGTGCGACGAGACGCCCGACCTGATGCCCTTCCCGATCCAGACCGCGCATCGCCTCGTGCAATACCTCGCTAAAATCAGGAAGGGCGGCGAAGCGCCTTTTCTCCGTCCCGACGCCAAATCGCAGGTGACCGTTGAATACAAGGACGGACGCCCCGCGCGCGTCACGAGCGTCGTCATCTCCACGCAGCACACGCCGGAAGTCGACAACAAAAAGCTCCGCGATACGGTTATCGACGGCGTGATCCGCGCCGTCATTCCGGCCGAGTATCTCAGCGGCGACACGATCTATCACGTCAACCCGACGGGCCGGTTCGTCATCGGCGGCCCGCAGGGCGATTGCGGCCTCACCGGCCGGAAAATCATCGTCGACACTTACGGCGGCATGGGCCGCCACGGCGGCGGCGCGTTCTCGGGAAAAGATCCGTCGAAAGTCGACCGCAGCGCGGCGTACATGGCCCGTTATATCGCCAAGAACATCGTCGCCGCCAAGCTCGCGCGCAAATGCGAGGTGCAGCTCGCCTACGTCATCGGCGTCGCCGATCCGGTCTCGATCTGCGTCGACACTTTCGACACGGCGACCGTGCCGGAAAGCGACATCGCCCGCGCTGTGCGCGAAGTCTTTAGCCTTACGCCGAAGGGCATCATTCAAACCCTCAATTTGAAGCGGCCGATCTACCGCGCGACCGCCGCTTATGGCCACTTCGGCCGCGCGCCCGAGAACGGCGGCTTCACCTGGGAAAAAACCGACAAGGTCGAAGCGCTCAAAAAGGCCGCCGGAAAAGCATAAGCCGGCCTGGTTGGGAGGAAAGCTGCAACGATGGCGAAGAACTACGACGTCAAGAGCCTCGCTTTAGCACCGCAAGGTAAAAAACGCATTCTCTGGGCCGGCCAGGACATGCCGGTGCTGCGCCGCGTGCGCGAACGCTTCGAGAAAGAGAAACCGCTGCGCGGGCTGCGCTTCTCCGCATGCCTTCACGTCACCGCTGAGACCGCGAATCTCGTGCAGACGCTCAAGGCCGGCGGCGCGCAGGTCGTGCTGTGCGCGTCCAATCCGCTTTCGACGCAGGACGACGTCGCCGCGAGCCTGGTCCAGAACGACAAAATTCCCACGTACGCGATCAAGGGCGAGGACCACAAAACCTATTACCGCCATCTCCGGGCCGCGCTCGACCATGAGCCTGTGATCACCATGGACGACGGCGCCGATCTCGTCTCGATGCTGCACAAAGACTATGCGCATCTCGCCGATAAGCTCATCGCCAGCATGGAGGAGACGACCACCGGCGTCATCCGGCTGCGCGCGCTCGCGGCCGACGGGAAGCTAAAGATTCCCGTCATCGCGGTCAACGACGCGAGTACCAAGCACCTCTTCGACAACCGCTACGGCACGGGTCAGTCGACGATCGATGGCGTCATCCGCGCGACCGACATGCTGCTCGCCGGCAAGCGCGCCGTCGTCGCGGGCTACGGCTGGTGCGGCAAGGGCGTCGCGTCGCGCGCCCGCGGCATGGGCGCAAAGGTGATCGTCACCGAGGTCGATCCCATCCGCGCGCTCGAAGCCGCGATGGACGGCTTCGAAGTCATGTCGATGAAAGAGGCGGCGAAGATCGGCGACCTCTTCATCACGCTGACCGGCGACATGCACGTCATCGGCAAAGAGCACTTGAAGGCGATGAAGGACGGCGCGGTCGTCTGCAACTCCGGCCATTTCGACATCGAGATCGATTT
>DATFWH010000300.1:0-4340 GCA_035259465.1 Binatia bacterium | reverse complement strand
ATTTAGATGATCGCCCGCTTAGACGAATAAAGGCGCGAGCACGAGCGTGATCGTGCTCAAGAGCTTGATAAGCACGTGGAGGCTCGGTCCGGCGGTGTCCTTGAAGGGGTCGCCGACGGTGTCGCCGACGACAGCGGCCTTGTGGGTCTCCCCTCCCTTGCCGCCGTAATTTCCCATCTCGATGAACTTCTTCGCGTTGTCCCAAGCGCCGCCGCCGTTGTTGAGAAACGTCGCCATCAGGATGCCGGCGATCGTCCCGACCATTAACAGCGCGGCAACCGTTTCGGCGCCGAGGCCGAAGAAACGGAAAATCACGCCGACCAGCACCGGCATACCGACGGCGAGAATACCGGGAACGACCATTTCTTTCAGGGCTCCGACAGTGACGATATCGACGCATCGGCCGTAATCGGGCTTCGACGTACCCTTTAAAATGCCCGGGTTCTCCTTGAACTGGCGCCGCACCTCGTTGATGACGTAATACGCCGCCTTGCCGACGGCGCGGATGGCGAGCGCCGAGAACAAAAAGACGAGCATCGCGCCCAGAAGCCCGCCGACGAAGACCTCGGGCTTGGCGATGTTGACCGCCTCCAGTTTCATGCCGTAATGGGCCACCTCGTCGAGGTAGGCGGAGAAGAGCAGGAACGCGGCGAGCGCCGCGGAGCCGATGGCATAGCCCTTGGTGAGCGCTTTGGTCGTGTTGCCGACGGCGTCCAGCCGGTCGGTTTTGCGCCGGACTTCCTCCGGCTGCTGGCTCATCTCGGCGATGCCGCCGGCGTTGTCGGTGATCGGCCCGAAGGTGTCCATCGCCAGGATGTAGGCGGCGGTGCCGAGCATCCCCATCGTCGCAACCGCGGTGCCGAACAGTCCCGCGTGCGCGACGCCGCTCGCGTTGCCGAGATAATAAGAGGCGATAATCGCGATGGAGATCACGATGACGGGAATCGCCGTGCATTCAAGACCGACGGCGATGCCGGTGATGATATTGGTCGCCGGACCTGTCTGCGAGGCCTCGGCGATCGATTTGACCGGCCGATACTTGTATTCGGTGTAGTACTGCGTGATGTAGACGAACGCCTGCGCCATCAAAATGCCGATGACGCCGCAAAAGAAAAAGTAGAGCCACGCGGACGCCGCCTCGGGATGCGCCGCCTCGTCCACGCGCAGCAGCCAGTGCGTGGCGATGAAGAAGCCGATGATCGCGAGCGCGCTCGTGACGTAATAGCCGCGGTTTAGCGCGTGCATCGGATCCTCCTGCTCGCCGCTTTTGACGATCATGATCCCGATGATCGACGCAATGAGCCCGAAGGCGCGCGCGACGAGCGGGAAAAGGATGCCTTTGAGGCCGAAGTAGGGGTATAGTCCGACCCCCAGAATCATCGCGCCGATGTTTTCCGCCGCGGTCGATTCGAAAAGGTCGGCGCCTCTACCCGCGCAATCGCCGACGTTATCGCCGACGAGGTCGGCCCCGACGTCAGCCGCCTTGGTATAGATGCCGCCGCCGAGCTGCGCGAAGAGCGCCACGAACGACGCGCCGAAGCCGTAGCCGACGATCGTAAAGGGAATTTTCTGCGGTTCGTGACCCATCGCCTCGAGCAGCGCATAAAGTCCGCCGACGCCCAATAGACTCATCGCTACGACGAAAAGCCCCGAGACCGCTCCGCCGCGGAGCGCGATGCGGAGGCCGTCATTCAGGCTGGTCCGAACTGCGGAGGCGGTGCGGATGTTGGCGCGGATCGACACCCACATCCCAATGTATCCGGCGACCACTGAGCAGAGGGCGCCCAGGATGAACGACAGCGTCGTCCAGAACGCCAGCTGGAGCGGCGGCACCGGATCGGCCGGGTTCGGCGTGCGCACGAAGCCGTAAAGGATGAAAATCAGCGCCGCAAGCACGATCGCCAGCAGAACGATCGTTTTGTTCTGCCGCGCGAGGAAGGCCTCTGCGCCTTCCTTGATGGCGTTCGATATCGCCTGCATCGCAGGTGTCCCGGTGTCGCGCTTCAGCACGAAGCGCGCGAGATAGCCCGCGAAGAGCAGCGAGGCGAAGCTGATGGCGATCACGAATTCGATCATCGAGTGTCCCTTTCTTCAGGTGGTTTCATCATCGGCCGGCTCGGCGCGGTCCCTGCGCCAGACGTAAGCGACTCCGATACTCAGCAGATACAACAGCAGCATCGGCGCGGCGAGCAGCGTCTGGTTGATGACGTCCGGCGTCGGTGTCAAAATCGCCGCGGCGATGAAAATCAAAACGATGGCGTAGCGAAACGACCGCCACATCAGGCGGTAATTCAAAATTCCCAGGCGGACGAGAAAGAATGTGAAAACCGGCAGCTCGAAGGTGATGCCGAAGGCCAGGATCATGCGGAAAAAGAAACTGAAGTACTCCGCGATGCGGATTTCCGGCGACACTCCGATCGACTGGTACTGCTCGACGAAATAGCCGAAAGCTACCGGCAGCACGACGCGGTAGCAGAAATAGGATCCGCCTAAAAAAAAGCCCGTCGCGCAGACGACGAACGGGAGCACCATTTTCTTCTCGTCGCCGAGCAGCCCCGGCGCGAGAAAACGCCAGATCTGGTAAAAGATGACCGGCGAAGCGACGAATACGCCGCCCACGAGCCCGACTTTCATCTCGATAAAAAAGGCTTCGGCGACGCCCGTGCCGATGAGGCTCTGACCGGGCTGCAGATTCTGCTTCAGCGGCGCGATCATCAACGCGAATATCCTGTCCGATGCGAGATAGCATAGAATGAAACCGAGCGCGACCGCGCCGACCGACTTGATAAGTCGCCAGCGGAGCTCTTCGAGATGCTCCGTGAACGTCATGTAAGGCGCCGCGGCCATCGCGCTCGAAAAAAGTTCCTTCGATTCGTCAAAAGTGAAAGCTCACCGGCCGAAGCGCTCGTTCGACGATGCGCGGAACTCCGACACCGGCGCGGACTTCGCGCCGGTGCGACGGATTTCTGTGCGGCAAAGTAGATAGGCGTTTCGACCGGCGGGCGTAGTTGCAAAAAAGGGGAAGGATTTTGGAATCCCTTCCCCTTTTCGGTAGCCAAACCAATCAGGCGAATTGAAGCCTTATTTGGTCTTCTTCTCCATCGGCTTTTCAGGAGCCGCTGGTGCTGCCGGGGCCGCCGTCATCGACGTGTCCGTCCCGCCGGGGGCCGGAGCCGCCGCGCCGGGCTGTCCGGGCGCGCTCGCATCAGGTGCCGGCGGCGCCGCTGGCGCTGGAGCCGGTGGAGGCGGAGGCGGTTCTTCTTTCTTTCCGCATCCGGCGAAAGCTAGAGTGAAAATAAAAACGCTCACCATTGACCATGAAGCAACTCGTTTTCCCATCCTTGTTCACCTCCTTTCCACAACTCAAGAGCCTGCTTGCTACGAATTTGTATTGCACAAGTTCTAAATTGTTGCAAGGGGGTCGAAATTTTACCAAGATGTGCGGTTCGGATGGCCGTCCGTCGGCTCCTCCGAGAGGCCCGCCGCTTCGGTTTTCGGTAACGATTCCAAGGCGGTTGGCACGGATTCTTTGACCGGCGCGGGCGCCGGGGAGCGGGCGGCGGAGATGTAAGGGATTTTTGCGACAGGGGAGCTCTCAAAGAGGGGCAAAGGATAGCGCTCGCGTAGATTGACGTCCATCCAGTTGATGCCTTCGGGGACCACGAAATCTTCCTCTTCTTTGCCTTCGTTCGCCGTTTTCATGAACGCAAGCCAGATCGGCAGCGCCGTGCTGGCACCCGTCTCCTTATCGCCGATCGAGCGATGATCGTCGTAGCCCACCCAAACACCGGCCACGAGGCTCGGGTTGTAACCGATGAACCAGTTGTCGCGATAGTCGCTCGTCGTCCCGGTTTTTCCCGCAATATTTTTTCCCAGCTTGGCCGCGGCGCGCGCGGTGCCGCTCTGGACCACGTTTTTGAGCATGTCGGTCATCACGTAGGCGACCTCCGGCGAGAGCGCCGGCTTAACGCTCGGCTCGTTTTCTTCGAGGACGGTGCCGTCGCGATCTGTCACCTTGAGGATGAAGATCGGCTCGGCGAGTTTGCCGCCGCCGGCGAAGACGCCGAAAGCGCGAACCATCTCGAGCAGCGTCACCGAGGGCGATCCCAGCGCAAGCGAGAGATTTTTCTCGATCGGCGACGCTATGCCGAGTTTGCGCGCTTGCTGGATGGTCCGCTCGACGCCGACGCGCTGCACCAGGCGCACCGAGACGCTGTTCAGCGAATGCGCCAGAGCGGTGCGCAGCGTCACCGGGCCGTGGAATTTATTGTCGTAGTTCTGCGGAGCCCAGACTTTTCCGCCCGCGAGGCGGAACGAAAGCGGCCCGTCCTGCACAACCG
>DATFWH010000299.1:0-11588 GCA_035259465.1 Binatia bacterium | reverse complement strand
TCGACCAGCACCGTGCCGCCCGTCGGCGTGACGATGCCGCAGACGATGCTGATGAGCGTCGTCTTGCCCGCGCCGTTCGGACCGAGCAGCGCGAAGATCTCGCCTTTGCGGATCGCGAGGTCGATTTTCTTCAGCGCCTGGAATCCCGATGCGTACGTTTTAGTGAGGCCGGAAATCGCAATCACCGGCCGCGCGTCCGCGCCGGCTTTCGCGGGCGCGCTCGCGGCGCGCGCTTCGGCGGTGTTGGCGTAGGTCATAAGGAAATTTTTCGACTAGCTGACGAGTCTGATCGCCTTCGGCCGCGCGAGCAGACGGTCCGTATACGCGGCGAGCTTCGGCCGCTGCGTTCCGAGGTTCAAAAAGCGCTGCCAGATAAACATCGAGCCGACCATCACGTCCGCGGCGGTGAACCATTCGCCGAACAGATACGGCCCGTCGCCCAGCTCGCGCTCGACTACGTCCTGCGCGGTCTCGAAGTCGCTCCAGCCGCGGTGCGAATCGGTCTCGACCTTCAAGACCTTGTCGCCCAGCGCCGGCTCGAGCTGCGACGTCGAGTAGACCATCAAGGAAAGATAGCGCCCGCGCTCCGGCGCGCCGATCTTCGGCGCAAGCTTGGCGGCGGGAAATTTATCGGCGAGGTAGAGGCAGATCGCGGCGCCCTCGTACACCTTCGCCTCGCCGTCGACCAGCGCGGGAAGTTTTCCCGCGGGATTGATCTTTAGAAATTCCGGGCTCTTGTGCTCGCGCTTGGTGAAGTCGATCGGGGCGAGGTCGTACTCCGCGCCGCACTCGTCGAGCATCCATTTCGCGATCACCGCGCGGCTTTGCGGATTGAAATAGAGCTTCATGGCGCACCTCGAAGAAGAGATTAAGGCGGGAACCAGTTAAAGTCTGGAGGAGAAGCGCGTCGAAATCAATACGTGGCGCCGTTTTCGCGGCGCCGCGCGCGCTTTGACTGATTTTTAGAGACCTTCGACGCGCAGGTTCATCGTCGCGTCCTTCCACGCGGCCCTGAACTGCTGCTCGAGGAGCGCGGCTTCGCTGTCGCGCCGCTCGGCTTTCAGAGTCTGCCACAGCCCGAAGAGCAAGCGCCCCTCGCGCGGCTGCTTGGCGAGCGCGTCGCGGAAAACCGCTTCCGCCTCCTTCGGCCGGCCGGCCTGGAGCAGCGCCGCGCCGAGCGACTGGCGCGTGCTGTAGAACCACGGCGGCGGCTCGTCGTAGGCCAGGCCGCCCTGGAGCTTCACCGCCTGGCGCCAACCCTGGATCGCGCGCTCCTTGTCGCCGCGCGCCCACGCGAGCTTCGCGTCGAGCGTCGCCGCGGCGAGCGCGAGCACGTCGACCGATTTATTGTTGATCATGTAGCGCGAGTCCTGGGGGACGGCTTTGCGCAGCGCCTCGAACTCGGCGCGCTCCTTCGCCGCCTCGTCGGTCTTCCCCTGGCCGATGAGCGACATGGCGCGCGCGTAGCGCCAGAACGATCGGTGGAGCTTGCGCTCGGCGCGCGGCTCCGGCGCGCGTAGAATGTCGTCCCAGCGCTGGAAGCGCAGGTCGATCATCAAGGGATAGAGATGAAAGCCTTCGAGCATCTGCATGTGCAGGTCGTGCTCGCCGACGTTCCGCGTCATCTCCTCGGCCGCCTCGCGCGCGTCCTCGTAGCGCCCCTGCTGCGCGCGCGCGAACGCGATGAAGTGCAGGTTATGCGTCCAGTACATGAGCGGGTAGATGCCGGTCGCGCCGGTGCGCTGGACGAATGCCTGGTCCGCCGCGGCGGCTTTCTCGTTCGTCAGCGCGGCGAGATCGTAATCGCCGGTCTGGAGAAAAATATGGCCGGGCATGTGGACGAGATGGCCCGCTCCGGGCACGAGCCCCATGAGGCGCACTGCGCTCGGGATCGCGCGCTCGAGGTTGGGCGACGCCTCGACCGCGTGGATGTAGAAATGGTTCGCGCCGGGGTGGTCGGGGTTGCGCTTCATCACCGACTCGAGCACCGCGACGAGCTCGAGCGTGTTCGGGGCGGGTTTCCCATCGGCGGTCCAGAGCTGCCATGGCCTGAGCATCATCAGGCTTTCGGCGAACATCGTCGCGGCGTCGAGGTCGTCGGGGTATTTTTTCATCAGCGCGCGCATCGCGTTGCTGTATTCGAGGTGCTGCTTCTTCCAGTCGGATTTCGGATTCGCGGTGGGATAGCGCTTCGTCAGCGCGCGAATGTAGTCCTGTTCCTGCGCGCTCGCCTTGGACGCGCGGGCGGCCGCCGCCTGCACGGCCTCGTAGGTCCGCTTCGCCCGCGCCGCGTCGACGTCGGTGTCGTTGTAGTTCGGGCCGACCGCCAGCGCGAGGCCCCAATAGGGCATCGCCGCGTCCGGGTCCGCCGCGGCGGCGCGCTCGAAGTAGCGCGCGGCCTCGGCGTGATTGAAACCGTAAAGCAGCGTGAGCCCCTGGTCGAAGTATGTCTGTGCCTGGGCGCTCTTGGTCGTGATCGGATGACGGTAGTCGCCGAGACCGGGATAGAGATCGGACGCCTGCCGCCGCTCACTGTCCCCGTGATCGTGCTGCTCGGACGTCGACGTCGGAGCGCAAGAAGCCAATATAAGGACAAAGAAAAGGGCGGGGGTCTGCGCGCGCATCGTTATCCTCCTGATGGTTTCGTGGAATACAGGCGATTGTGGCGAAGAAAAAAACCGAAATCAATACATGCAGGTCGCTCAATCGATCTCGTCGGGAACACCGAAGACCGTCTGAGGTTGGGAGAAGCCCGTGAGCACGAACTCACCGATCGGGCTAAGCGGTGCGCCAGAGATCCGCGCGAAATCCGCCGAGGCTAAGACCGTCCGGCCGAGGCCGCCGGTGAGCTTTTCCATGCGCGCCACTAGGTTCACGGCGGGGCCGATGCAAGTGAAGTCGAGCCGGTTCTCGCCGCCGACATTGCCGTACATCACCGTCCCGACATGGAGCGCGACGCCGAAGCGCACCCGCGCGTGATCCGCGCCGAGCTCAGACTGCTCCATCCCGGCGATCCGCTTCCGCGCTTCGTACGCCGCCGCGAACGCCTCGCCGCATACCCTCTTCGCGTCGCCGGCAATCGGAAAGATCGCGAGCATCCCGTCGCCGATGAACTTGAGCACCTCGCCGCCGCGGCGGACGACGCCGGGAATCTGGCAATCGAAATAGCGGTTCAAAAGCCGGATCAGGACGTCGGTCGGAAGCCGATCGGCGAGCTCCGTGAATCCGCGCATGTCGGAAAGCCAGATCGCCGCGTGCAGCTCCTCGGTGTGGCCGCGATGAATGTGGCCGGCCAAGATGCGCTCGCCAGTCGCGTGGCCGACGTAGGTGTCGAGCAGGACCGTGGCCCGGCGCCTGAGCGCGAAGATCTCGACGACGCGGGTGAAAGCGGGGACGATGTTCACGATGCCGTGGATTTGATCTTCGGTGAAGCCGCCGGCCTGGCGCGTCGTCCAGATCGCGAGATGGAGGTCGCCGTTGGCGAAGATGACCGGCGTGGCGACGAACGCGGTGATATCGTCGGCGCGTAGCTGCCGGAACACCGGGAGATTCAGGCAGGAGTCGTTGTCCTTGGGATCGAGTCTCACGACCGGCGCGCTCCCGCTGATGCAGGCCACGGAGCTTTGTTGCAAATCTCTGCTGTCCTCGCTGTCGTAAGTGAACTCGAGCACGACCGCGTCGAAGCCGGGCCGCCAGACGAACGAGCGACCGAAGAGGCCCGGATAGAGCGTGCGCAGGAAAAGCGCGCCGCCCGCGAGCGGCACCCCGGCGGCGACCAGCCGCTCGCCGAGCTGCTGGACCATCTGCTCGGCGCGCTCGGCCGAGCGCGCGCCGTCCAAAAGCCACAGCGCGGTCTCGGTGGTGTTGCAGGGGGTCATGCCGCTTCGAACCATAACCCAAGGGGCAAGGTCCGGCAACGGCGATACTAATGGGAGACCGGCGGAGTTATCGACCGTCGGTCTAGTGCTTAGCGGCCTCCTTGCCCTCGCAATTGATCATCCAAGGCGTGCCGAAGCGATCGACCAGCATGCCGAAGCGCTCCGCCCAGAAGGTCTTCTGGATCGGCATCGTCACGTTGCCCTTTTCCGACAGCGCCTTGAACATGCGCTCGGCGTCCGCCGGCTTGTCGACGTCGAGCGTGACGGAGAAGCCCTTCGGCTTCTCGTAGCGGTCGGGCGGGGCGTCGGAGCCCATCAGGACGTCGTCGCCCACCGTGAGGCGGGCGTGAAGGATCTTGTTACGCCATTCGGGCGGCACTTGCTGCTCCGCCGGCGTGCCCGTGTGCGGCACGAGCGCCTCAATTTTGCCGCCGAGGCACTTCTCGTAGAATTTGAACGCGGCCTCGCAGTCGCCCTTGAATGTCAAATAAGGACCCAATTGCATATTGCACCTCCTTATTGATTGATTTCATAAACAGTCTGTTGGACGCGCCGCGCGAAATCAATTCCGCTGCTGAAATTTTGCTGAAATTTAACAATGCGCCGGAATCCACCTGAAGAACCCGGCGGCCAGAGGGAGAGCCGCGTAAAAAGCGCAACGCTCTTCGATTTGAAAAATATACGGGCGGAAACAAAAAACGCCGAAGGCTTTGAGCCGCGGCGCTTTTTTATTGTTTGGCTCGAATGAATCGCGGCGTCAGCCGATCTCATCGGGCACGCCGAAAACTTTCTGCGGACGGACGAAGCCGGCGAGCTCGAACTCGCCGACCGGAACCATCGGCTCGTCGCACGCGGCGGCGAACGCCGTCGAAGCGAGGATCGTGCGGCCGAGACGACCGGTCAGATTCTCGATGCGCGCGGCGAGATTGACCGCCGGGCCAATGCAGGTGAAGTCGAGCCGGCGCTCGCCGCCGATGTTGCCGTACATGACGCTGCCGAGATGCAGCGCGACGCCGAAGCGCATCCCCGCGCGCTCGCCGTCGAGCTCGCGCTCCAATGCGGAGATCTGCGCCCGCGCTTCGTAGGCCGCCGCCAGCGCCTCGTTGCAGACCGTTGTCGCGTCGCCGTCGCTCTCGCTGATCGGAAAGACGGCCAGCATGCCGTCGCCCATGAATTTGAGCACCTCGCCGCCGCGGCGCGCGATCGCCGGCACCTGGCAGTCGAAGTAGCGGTTCAAAAGATCGATGAGCAGGCGAGGCGGAAGCCGGTCGGCGAGCTCGGTGAAGCCGCGCATGTCCGAGAGCCAGATCGCGGCGTGCAGCGCCTCGGCGTGGCCGCGGCGGATCTGCCCGGCGAGAATGCGTTCGCCGCTCGCCCGGCCGACGTAGGTGTCGAGCAGCACCGCAGCTTTGCGCCGGAGCGCGAAGACCTCGGCGAGCCGCGATAAAGGCGCGACGATAGTCTCGATGCAGCGCGCCTGCGCCGCGGTAAAGCCGCCCGCCTGCCGCGTACTCCAAACGGCGACATGAACCTCGCCGTCGGAAAAGACGATCGGCGTCGCGACGAAAGCCTTGACGTCCGGCGCGCGGAGATCGCGAAAGACTTGCAGCTTGAGGCACGAGTCTTCCCGCTCGGGATCGAGGCTGACGATGCCGTCACCCGAGCGAATGCCCACCTCGACGGATCGCTGGAGCGCGATGCTCTCGGGGCTGTCGTACGGAAATTCGATGACGATCGTCTGAAATCCCTGCCGCCAGACGAAGCAGCGGCCGAAGAGACCGGGATGAAGTGTCTGAATGAAAACCGCCGCCCCCGCGAGCGGCACGCCCGCCGCAACCATGCGCTCGCAGAGCTGCTGCAGCACGTCTTCCGGCAGATGCGCCGAGCGCGCGCCCTCCATCAGCCAGCGCGCGGCTTCGGATGTGTCGCAGGCAGTCATCGGCCGCAGAATAGCGCAGGGGAAGAAGGGGGGCAACGGAGAGATTCTGAGGGAGCTGCTTGAACGTGGACGGTGGAATCAGCGCCGGCGGCGCGGCAGATAATCCTTTTCTATCTTCTCCCATTCTTCCAGCCCCGCAATCCGGTCGCGCTCTTTGAACGACACCATCTTGTCGTCCATCGCGTCGGTCGAGCCGTCGCGCTTGAGGACCGCGAGCATATCCTGCATCGCCTTCATCGCGGCGCGCTGCGTGTCGGAAGGATAGATCGCGACGCGGTAGCCCATCGCCTCCAGGCGCTTGGCGGGGAGCAGCGGCGTCTTGCCGCCGCGCGTCATATTGACGATCAACGGAACGTCTTTCAGCTCGCGGGCGATTTTCTCCAGCTCCGC
This sequence comes from Binatia bacterium, assembly GCA_035259465.1. Classification (GTDB taxonomy): domain Bacteria; phylum Desulfobacterota; class Binatia; order UBA9968; family UBA9968; genus JAJPJQ01. The sequence continues at coordinate 5,381 of DATFWH010000299.1, read as the reverse complement.
CTCGGACTCCGCCGCCTCGACGAAGGCGGCGTCGGCGCCGAGTTTGACGAACGCCCGGGCGCGCGCGATTGCGTCGTCGATTCCGTTAACGGCGCGCGCGTCGGTGCGCGCGATGATGACGAAATCCGAATCGCTCCGCGCCTCCAGCGCCGCGCGGATTTTGTCTTCCATCTCGGCCTGTGGGATCACTTCTTTGCCGTCGAGGTGCCCGCAGCGCTTGGGCGTCACCTGGTCCTCTATGTGGATCGCCGCGACGCCGGCACGCTCGAACTCGCGCACCGTGCGCACGACGCTGAGCGCGTTGCCGTAGCCGGTGTCGGCGTCGGCGATGACGGGAATTTTCACGGCGCTCGTCACCTGGCGCGCGCGCTCGATCACCTCGGACATCGTCATGAGCCCCAGATCGGGCAGCGCCGCGCTGCGCGCGACCGCGCCGCCGGAGAGATAGGCCGCGTCGAAGCCGGCCTGCTCGACCAGGCGCGCCGATAGGCCGTCGAAGCAGCCGGGCGCGAGCAGCAAATTCTTTCGCGCGAGCAGCTCGCGGAGTTTCTTGTGCGCGCTCATCGGTCCTCCCGCATCGCGTCGATGCGCTCCGCCGTCGTCGGGTGGGAGTAATGATACGCCGAGTACCACGGGTGCGGCGTGAGATTCGAAAGATTGTCGACCGTGAGCTTGATCAGCGCCTCTTCCATCGGCTTCGACCGGCCGATGGCCCGGGCGGCGAAGAGGTCGGCCTCGTATTCGTGCTTGCGCGAGAAATAATTGATCAGCGGCGTCAAGTAAAACGTCGCCGGGCCCGCCAGCAGGCTGAAGAGGGCCAGCGCCGCGTGATTCGACGGCGCGTCGAAGCCGAACGCCTGGAAGAAGGGCGGGTAGCCGACCAGGAGACTGAGCACGTAGAGGCCGGCGAGGAGAAACAGCGAGCGCAGCACGAGCATGCGCCGGATGTGCTTCATCTTGTAGTGGCCCATCTCGTGCGCGAGCACGGCGACGCCCTGGTCGGTCGTCATTTGCTCGGCGAGCGTGTCGAACAGCACGATCCGCTTCGCCTTCCCGAGGCCGGTGAAATAGGCGTTGGAGTGCGCCGAGCGGCGCGAGCCGTCCATCGTGAAGATGCCGCCGGTCCTGAAGCCGACCTTGTCGGCCATCGCGAGGATGCGCTGCTTGAATTCGCCTTCTTTGAGCGGCTCGAACTTGTTGAACAGAGGCGCGATCAGCGTGGGGAAGACGATCACCATAAGTAGCTGGAACGCGACGATGAATAGAAAAACCCAGAACCACCAGTGCGGCCCGGCTCGCGCCATAAGCCATAGGACGCAGAAGAGAAACGGCACGCCGATGACAAACCCTAGCGCGAGGCCTTTCAGGCGGTCGGCGATGTAGACCGCCGGCGTCGTCTTGTTGAAGCCGAAGCGCTCTTCGAGGACGAAGGTCGAGTAGACGCCGGTCGGCAGGCTCGCCGCGCCGAAGATGAATGCGACCGCGAGGCAAAAAATGATCCCCTCGGCGTGCGTCCACGCGGGAAGGTGCGCGGCGAGATTGCGCGGGAAGCGGTCGACCGCCGGCAGCACGCCGCCAAAGAGGACCCAGAAGGCGACGAGCGTCAAGTAGATCGAGCTCCAGCGGCCGAAGCGCCCGCGCGCGAGCGTGTACGCGATGGATTTCTCGTACTCCGCGCGCGTCATCGCGCCGTCGAAGAACGCCGGAATCTCCGCCGAGGCGCGCCCGCGCGCGTGCGCGAGGTTGAGCTCGTTGAGCGCGAACTCGACGGCGAACTCGACGAGAAAAAGCGCGAGAAAAAGGACGGTGATCGTCGCGGGCGTCACGGCGCGCCGGACTTATTTGTCGGCCGCGGCGGTCTCGAGCGGCGGGTGGCCGGCGTCGACGATGTTGAAGACGAGAGCGTCGTCGCGCTCGTCGACCTCGACCGTGCCGCCGGACTGGAGCTTGCCGAAGAGGATCTCGTCGGCGAGCGGCCGCTTGACCTCGTTCTGGATGAGCCGCGCCATCGGGCGCGCGCCGAAAATGGGATCGTAGCCCTTGCGCGCGAGCCACGCGCGCGTGCGCGGCGTGATCGTGAGCGCGACGCTCTTCTCGGCGAGCTGGTCGTTGACCTCTTTGACGAACTTGTCGACGACGTTGAGGATCACCTCGAAGCTGAGCACGTTGAAGGCGATGGTCGCGTCGAGGCGGTTGCGGAACTCGGGGCTGAAGGTCTTCTCGATCGCCTCTTTGCCCTTGCCGGCGTTCGTGATCGAGCCGAAGCCGAGCGGCGAGCCGCTCATCTCGCGCGCGCCCGCGTTGGTCGTCATGATGAGGATGATATTGCGGAAGTCCGCCTTGCGGCCGTTGTTGTCGGTGAGCGCCGCGTGGTCCATCACCTGCAAGAGAATATTGAACAGATCGGGATGCGCCTTCTCGATCTCGTCGAGCAGCAGCACCGCGTAAGGCGTGCGGTTGACCGCGTCGGTGAGCAGACCGCCCTGGTCGAAGCCGACGTAGCCGGGAGGCGCGCCGATCAGCCGCGAGACCGTGTGCTTCTCCATGTACTCGCTCATGTCGAAGCGGATGAACTCGACCCCGAGGATGCGCGCGAGCTGCTTCGCGACTTCGGTCTTGCCGACGCCGGTCGGTCCGGAAAAGAGGAAGCAGCCGGTCGGCTTCTCGGGATGCGCGAGGCCGGAGCGCGACAGCTTGATCACGCTCGCCAGGCTTTCGATCGCCTTGTCCTGCCCGAAGACGACCGCTTTGAGATCGCCTTCGAGGTTCTGGATCTGCATCTTGTCGGAGGCCGAAACGCTGCGCGGCGGAATCTTCGCGATCTTGGCGACGATGTCCTCGATGTCTTTCAGCACGACGACCTTATCGCGCTCCTCCTCGGGCGCGAGCTTGACCTTGGCGCCGACCTCGTCGATCACGTCGATCGCCTTGTCGGGAAGCTTGCGGTCGTTGATGTGCTTGGCCGAGAGGTCGACCGCGGCCTGGAGCGCGTCCTCGGTGTACTTCACGCCGTGGTGCTTCTCGTAGTGCGGCTTGAGGCCGGTGAGAATCTGATAGCTCTCCTCGCGGCTCGGCTCGCTGACCTCGATCTTCTGGAAGCGGCGCGCGAGCGCGCGGTCGCGCTCGAAGTAGCTCTTGTAGTCGTGGTACGTCGTCGAGCCGATGCAGCGGAGCTCGCCGGAGGCGAGCGCCGGCTTCAATATATTGGAGGCGTCGAGCGACCCGCCGCTGGTCGCGCCCGCGCCGACGATCGTGTGGATCTCGTCGATGAACAGCACCGCGTTGTGGCGCTTTTTGAGCGCGTTGAGCACGCCCTTGAGGCGCGCCTCGAAGTCGCCGCGGAACTTCGTCCCCGCGAGGACGGCGCCCATGTCGAGCGCGTAGATGACGGCGTCTTTCAGCGCAGCCGGCACCTGGCCCTTATGAATCTTTAACGCGAGGCCCTCGGCGATCGCGGTCTTGCCGACGCCGGGATCGCCGACGTAGATGGGATTGTTCTTGCGGCGGCGGCAGAGCACGTGGATCGTGCGCTCGATCTCGTTCTCGCGTCCGATCAGCGGATCGATCTTGCCTTCGCGCGCCTGCTTGACCAGGTTGAGGGTGAACGCCTCCAGCGGGTTCCGCATCGGCGCCGGGCGCTCCTCGTCGGGCGCCTCGGACTGCGGCGGCATCTCCTCGTCGCCGACGGCGGTCTTGGAGATGCCGTGCGAGACGTAGTTCACGATGTCGAAGCGTGTGATGCCCTGCTCCTCCAATAAATAGACGGCGTAGGAGTCCGGCTCGCGGAAGATCGCGACCAGCAGGTTGCCGCCGTTGATTTCCTTTTTCTCGGCCGACTGCGCGTGGATCACCGCGCGCTGGAGCACCCGGTGAAAACCGATCGTTTCCTGGGGCTCGTGCTCCATGCCCTCGCGGAGCGCCTCTAAATGCGTGGTGAAAAAATCCTCCAGACCTTTTTTGAGCTTCGTCATGTCGCCGCCGCATTGGACGATCGCCGAGCTCGCGTCCTTATCCTGCAGGAGCGCGAACAGCAGGTGCTCGACGCACACGAACTCGTGGCGGCGGCGCTTCGCTTCGGCGAAAGCGAGGCTCAGGGTGGCCTTCAGCTCTTTGGTGAACATCTTCACGCTTCTTCCATCGAGCACTTGAGCGGATACTCGTGCTGGCGCGCCAGGTTTTCGACCAGCGCGACCTTGGTCTCGGCGACCTCATAGGGATAGACGCCGGCGACGCCGATGCCTTTGCGGTGGACGTGCAGCATGATCTGGACCGCCTCCGTGTGCTCCCTGTGAAATACGTACTGTAGCACCTGAACCACAAACTCCTTGGTGGTGTAATCGTCGTTGTGCAGCAGTACTTTGTAGAGCGGCGGCCGCTTGAGCTTCTTCTCGGTCTCGGTGACGACCTCGTGGTCGAATTCTTCTCGGCGGCTCATGCGGCGGCGCGCTCCGGCTTTCAACTAAAAGTAACACGCTTCCCAGGGGGAGGCAATGCGGTTTTTTCGCGATTATCGTGTATTTTTATCACTTCACCGCGCGTTGCGGCCGCGCGTGCGACAATGACACGCGCGGCGGCCGTAAACGCGCCAAAAGCGGCCAACGTTTGCCGCCCGCACTCTTGAAGCGGGCCGTGAAAAGAGAGATATTTTTAATGTGTTCGCATAATTTTTTCTCCGGAGCGAACGCCACTCCCACGGAGGTCTCATGCTTTCCAACAAGGTAGCCGAGATCATGACGCGCGACATCTTCACGGCGGATGTCTCGAGCAGCGTGTTCGACGTGATGCAGTCGATGGCCGCAAAGGATGTCGGCCGCGCGGTTATCACCGAGAACGGCAACTACACCGGCATCTTCACCGAGAAAGACGTGCTCAAGCGCGTGCTCAGCCAGAAACTCGATCCGAAGGCGACGAACATCAGGAAAGTCATGACGAGCCCGATCCGCTCGGTGCCGGACGATACCCACATTATCGACGCGCTGGGCAGGATGTACCGCTCGAAATTCCGGCATCTGCTCGTGCGCGAGCGCAAAGGCAGAATCGTCGGCATGGTTACGATGCGGCGCATTTTGGAGCTCGCAGTGGAATTGGGGGAGCGGCTCTCCGACACGCAGATGGTGGGGAAGATCCTCCTGGCGCAGCCCGTCAAAATCGAGGCTTCCCAGCCGGTTTCACAGGCGATCGATGCGATGATCAAGAAGGATACCGGCTGCGTGGTGATTACGAGCGGCGGCGAGCTCAAGGGCATCTTCACCGAGCGCGACCTGCTCAAGCGGGTGGCGGTCGCCGGCCTCGATCCCGGCCGCACCGAGCTCCAGAAAGTCATGACCACCAAACTGGTGACGCTCACGACAAGCGCGCCCGTCAGCCAGGTTTTGAAAGAG
>DATFWH010000298.1:0-11773 GCA_035259465.1 Binatia bacterium | reverse complement strand
TCGGCGTGCTGCGCGCCATCGGCGCGACCCGCCGCCAGCTCCGCGGCACGATCATGGCGGAAGCGGGCTGGATCGGCATTTTAGGCGGCCTGCTGGGTCTTTTCGCCGGCGCGATCATGTCCTACCACCACGTGGTCTACAACACGCGCTTTCTCACCGGCTGGAGCTTCCAATATTACTATCCCACCGAAGTCGCGGTCCTCTCGCTCGCCGCGTCTCTGGCGCTCTGTCTCTTGGCGGGCTACCTGCCGGCCAAGCGCGCAGCGGTGATCCCGATCGTATCGGCGATCGGGTACGAATAGAGCGCCGTGTTGGTTGCAAAAATGTGCAAAGACGCGCCGCCATGTACCCAAATTTGGCCATGCCGCGCATTCTTGGTGCTCTAATCGCCCCGAATCGGTTCTAAAAGTATTGTTCGAGCCTGGTACGAATGTTGCTCGGCGTCTAATTACCGGCGCGAAGAAAGCGCGCCGGCCGAGAGGAGAGAGAAATGGAAGCCGAGCTCAAGTACCTTGTCGCGTTGATCACGCTGGCGACGCTAATCTTAGGCCTTACCGGTTACGGCCACGGACTCCGGCGCCTGCGCCACCGGCGCGGATAAAGCGGCAAACATTCCGAGTCTTCCGACCGGCCCGCACCCGCGCCTTGAGAGAGGGGGCAAAGTCCTCCTCGGATTGAGTACGCGATCACTCGATAGCCTTGCCGATACGCTCCAGCCGGATTATCCGCGCATCAGCGTCCCACGACCAATAGATGACCACCGCCTTCCCTTTAACATCCGCTACGTCGACAAAACCCCAGAACCGGCTGTCATAACTCTTGTCGCGCAGATCGCCGAGAACGAAGACTCGGTTCTCGGGCACTCTTTGCGGCCCGTAGTCGTCCACCAGAGGAAGTTTTTGGTCCGCACTTTCAGCGGAGAATTGAGCATACGGCTCCTCCACGGCTTTCTCGTCGATGTATAGTTTCCTATTTCGGATCTCCACCGTATCGCCGGCAACGCCGACGACTCGTTTGACGAAATCTTTGGTCCGATCCTCGGGAAAGATAAAGACGATCACGTCGCCGCGTTTCGGACTGGCGCAGAAGGCGAGGCAATCCCGCGTTCTGGGGTCGCGGATTCCGTAAGACAGCTTATTCGCCAGAATGTAATCGCCGATCTCAAGCGTAGATTCCATGCTGCCTGCGGACATGTGGTATGCGTGAACCAGCGTATATTTAATGATTGGATTGATGATCAGAGTTCCTACAAAGATAAACATCAGATAAACGTACCATCTGTTAAAAGCTTTCAGGCGGTAGTCCACCCTATTCTTTTTGGCGATTATCACTGCATCCCGTGCGATATATAAAAACATCGCCAACCAAAGCGCGATCGGTGTCACAATGTTGAGCGGAGCGCGTGGAATTGTCAGCACGAGAAAGAACGAAATGACGTGGAATGCCCAGAATAGCCCATAAAACAGAAGGCCTTTTTTCAGCCCGCCGCTATAAATCTGCCCCAAGCCTGGTGCTAAAAACGTGAGGAGCAATGCGACGGAGCGCTTACGCGGCGCTACCGGCCCTGAGGATGCCTGCGGCGTTTCCACTGCGTGCCAGTTAACTCGATTTGGAATTTCCCGTCAACTCGTGAGCCGGCGGTCGATGTCGCGCCGCGCCCAGAAGAGCAAGACCGCCGAGACCGCTAGGATATACGTCAGATCCCACAGGACGACGAGCGAGAGCTCGCTATGGAAGGCCGCGCGCGCGACACGCACGGGGTGGAGCAAAGGCAGGATCTCGGCGACCCAGAGCCAGCGCTCCGGGAGGCGCTCGTTCAGAGGAAAGAAAACGTCGGAGAAGAGAAACAGCGGCGTGAGGAAGAGCGTGTAATAAAAGCTGAACAGATCGATGTTCGGAATCCTGAGCGAGAAGACAAGACCGATTGCGGCGAAAAGCAGGCCTGTGAGAGGCATCAGCGGCAAGATCCATAATCCCTGCGGCAGCGGCGCGAGGCCGGCCGCGGCGACGACGGCGAAAAAACAGCCGCCGTAGATCAGCGCGCGCGTCAGCGCCCACAGGACTTCGCCGGCGAGCACGTCGTCGGGCTCGATCGGCGTCGTCAGCATCGCGTCGTATGCCTTCTCGAAATTGAGACGCACGTAAATGTTGTAGGTGACCTCGTAGCTCGCGCCGTTCATCGCCGCGACGCAGACGAGGCCGGGTGCGAGGAAGGCGAGATAGGGCGCGCCGCCCATTTCGTTGATGTAGGCGCCGACCCCGAGGCCGATCGAGAGAAGATAGAAGACCGGCTCGAAGAAGTTGGGCAGGATGTTCAGCTTCCAGGTGCGGCGGTACATCGCCGCGTCGCGGCGCCAGACCGCCAGCGCATGCGGCAGCGAGAGGCTCATGGCGCGGCCTCCAGGCTCGTTCCGGTGAGCGCGAGGAATACGTCTTCGAGATTCGTCGGCCGCACTACGAGCGGCCGGCGATGATCCCTGTCGCGCACGCGCTCGACGAGCGGCGCGGCGTCGCTCAAATAAAAGGTTACGCGCCGGCCGACCCGGAGCCGGCGCGCGGCGCGGATCGTCCCGTCGAGCAGCGCCGATTCCTCCTCGGGCGTACAGTCGAGCTCCACGGCCTCGGGCGCGAGGTGCGCGGCGATCAAATCGGGCGGCGCGCCCTCGTCGACCACTTTGCCGTCGGAGACGATCGCGACGCGGTCGCAGAGGCGCTGCGCCTCGTCCATGTAATGCGTCGTCAGCAGCACGGTCGCGCCCTGCGCGCGCAATTCGCGGATGCGCGACCAGAGCGCCAGCCTGACGGCGGGATCGAGCCCCGTCGTGGGCTCGTCCATGATCAATAATTCGGGGCGATTCATGAGCGAGAGCGCAATCGCGAGGCGGCGCTGAAAGCCGCCGGAGAGCTGGCGCACCGGCATGCCGGCGTGCGAGCCCAGCTCGAGAAACTCGATCACCTCGTCGATGCGCTGCGAAAGCTCGGGCTCGCGCAGCAGATGATAACGGCCGAAGACGCGCAGGTTCTCGATCGGCGTCAGCGCCTCGATGAAGACGTTCTGTTGCAAAGTGACGCCGAGGCGCGCGCGCACCGCGCGGAGATGCCGCTTGAGATCGAGGCCGAAGACTTCGATGGACCCCGCCGTCGGCCGAGTCACGCCGTAGACCATGCGGAGCGTCGTCGTCTTGCCGGCGCCGTTCGGGCCCAGCAGGCCGAAGCAGATTCCGGGCGGCACGTCGAGGTCGAGAGCGTTTACAGCGACGCGGCTGCCGAATTTCTTGGAGATGGAGCGAAGCCGGACAATCATGATTGGGTGCGAACCCTCTCGGTTCTCACGGCGGGACTGACGACCAGTGCGTAAAGGACCGCTGTTACCAGTAAAACGCCGATAAGGGCCCATAGCAACTGGGTGTAGCTGTGCGTGCTGTCGTACGTCGCGCCGGCGATGACCGGGCCGGCGACGGCGCCCCAGGTCTGCACGAAGCTCATCGTGCCGCGGATTTTGGCGAAGTGCTTGCGGCCGAAGAAATCGCCGACGGCGGACCAGTTGACCGGAAAAGTCGACTCGACGACGGTGAACAGCGGCAGAAAAAGCCAAATCTGCCACTCGCGCTCGCCGTAAATAAGAAACAAAAGCGCGCCGGCGGAGACCACCATGCAGATCGCCATGAGCCGCGCCTTGTCGACCCGGTCGGCGATCCAGGCGATGAACATGTGCGACAAGAGGCCGAGAAAAGCCTGCACGCCGAGCATGAAGGCGGCGGTCTGTTCGCTCATGCCTTTCCACACCATGATCGGAACGTAGTGCACGTTGACGGCGCTCAGCGCCACGATGCGAAGCAGCGTGCCGATCGTCAGGAACCAGAACGCGCTCGTGCGCATCGCGCTTCTCAGCGTCGTGTCCGCTTCGGCGATTGCTACTTTAGCATGTACGCCGCGCTCGCTCACCGGAAGCGGCGGGTCGCCGTCGGGCCGCAGCCCCATGCTTTCGGGCGAGCGGCGGACGAAAAGCGCCAGCGGCAAGCCGAGCAGCAGAAAAGCGACGCCGTTCGCGATCGCCGCGCGCCGCCAGCCCCAGGCGTGGATCGCCTGCGACAAAAGCGGCGTCAGGAGAAATCCGCCGAGCCCGACCGAGCCGCTGATGATCGCCATCGCCATCGTGCGCTTGCGGATGAACCAGGTGTTGGCGATCAACATCGGCGCGTCCATGAAGCCGGCGTGAAACGAAAGCGATACCAGACCCATGTAGACGATAATGAGCATGGCGTACGAATGCACGCCGGAGAGAATCATGTGGCCGATCCCCGTCAGGCAGATCGCCATAATCATCAGAGGACGCGGCCCGTAGCGGTCCATGAAATAGCCGGCGACCGGCCCTTCAATAGCGCCCTGCGCGCGCGCGAGCGAGAAAACGAGCGAGGTCGCGGCGCGGTTGAGGCCGAGATCCTGGCTCAAGGGCAGGAAAAAGACGGAGAAGCCGTAGTAGTAGAGCCCGCCGCCGAGCACACGCAGTGCCGAGCCGACGGCGATCATGCGCCAGCCGTAGAATAAACGGGAAATTCTCATGAGCATGGGAGGCGAAACTTAGAACGTAACCGACGCGATGCGATTCTGCAAATCCGCGGGCGATGTGCTACGCTGGCTGCGGAGGAAAAGCACGGAAATGAAGCATGTCGCGACGCTGATACCGGGCGACGGGATCGGCCCCGAAGTCACCCGCCCGGCGCAACAGATCATCAAAGCCGCCGGAGTCGAGGTCGAATGGGAAACTTTCATAGCCGGTGCGGAGGCGCTCGAGCGCCAGGGGAAAACGGTTTCCGACGAGCTGCTGGCTTCCATACGGAGAAATAAAGTCGCTCTCAAGGGGCCGCTCACGACGCCGGTCGGCGAAGGCTTCAGCAGCGCCAACGTAGAGCTCAGAAAATCGCTCGATCTCTATGCAAATTTACGTCCCGTGAAAAGCCTGCCGGGCGTCAAGAGCCGCTATGAGAATATCGATCTCATCGTCATCCGCGAGAACACGGAAGACCTCTATTCCGGGATAGAGCACGTCGTCGTTCCCGGGGTGGTCGAGAGTCTCAAGATCATCACCGAGCGGGCCTCGACCAAGATCGCCAAGTTCGCCTTTGAGCTGGCGCGCGCCGAGAAGCGGAAAAAGGTCGCGGTCGTGCACAAAGCGAATATCATGAAACTCTCCGACGGCCTCTTCCTGAGCGCCGCCCGCGCCGTCGGCAGGCGCTATCCCGACGTCGAGACCAACGACGTGATCGTCGACAACGCCTGCATGCAGCTCGTGATCAATCCCCACCAGTACGACGTGCTCCTGCTCGAAAACCTCTACGGGGATATCATCTCGGACCTCGCCGCCGGCCTGGTCGGCGGACTCGGGCTCGTGCCCGGCGCCAACATCGGCGACGAGTGCGCGATATTCGAGGCCGTGCACGGCAGCGCGCCGGACATCAAAGGGCAGAACAAGGCGAACCCGACGGCGATGATACTCGCGACGGTCATGATGCTCAAATACATCGGCGAGGCCGCCGCCGCCGACCGCGTCTACACGGCGCTGGTGCGGGTTTTCACCGAGCGCAAGGTGTTCACGCGCGACTTGGGCGGCGCGGCGACGACGACGGAATTCACCGAGGCCATTTTGAAGGAGATCGAAGCACGCTGACGAAAGGAGCGCGCCATGCCGCTTGTACGAATTTCGCTCATGCAGGGGAAGCCGGGGCTCGGCAGAAAAGTCGGCGACACCGTCTACCGTACGATGATGGAGACCATCAAGGTGCCGTCCAAGGATAATTTCCAAGTCATCACCGAGCATGATAAGACCGGGCTCGTCTACGACCCGGATTATCTCGACATCCCCCGGAGCGACGGCGTGATCTTCATCCAGATCACGTTGAACGAGGGGCGCACGCTCGAAGCGAAGAAGCATTTTTACAAAACGCTTGCCGAGCGGCTGCACCGGGAGCTTGACGTGCGCATGGAGGACGTGCTTATCAACCTGGTCGAGGTCAAGAAAGAGAACTGGTCGTTCGGCAACGGTATCGCCCAATACGCCTGAGGCGCGAAGGCGCGGGAGGTGAGGCATGTGGAAAGAATTCAAAGAATTCGTCATGCGCGGCAACGTCGTCGACATGGCGGTCGGCGTGGTCATCGGCGCCGCCTTCGCCACCATCGCCAAGAGCCTCGTCGATGATATCATCATGCCGCCGATCGGGCTCATGCTCGGCGGGGTCGATTTCACGAATCTCTTTCTCGTCCTCAAGCCCGGGGCGAATCCGGGTCCCTATCTTAAGCTCGCCGACGCCAAGGCGGCGGGCGCGGTCACGATCAATTACGGGCTGTTCATTAACTCGATCATCACCTTTCTGATTGTCGCCTTCGCTGTGTTTCTTGTGATCCGCGCGATCAACCGGATGCATCGCCCGGAGCCGGCGGCGGCCGCGGCTCCGACGACGAAGGAGTGCGTTTACTGCGCCTCGACGATACCGATCAAGGCGGTCCGCTGCCCGCACTGCACGTCGGAGCTCGCGCGCTAGCGGCAAATACCTGTATTGACAATCCGCCTTCTCCCGATAGCTTGATTGCAGGAGGAGGCCGCCATGATCACGCGCATGATCTTCGTCACCGTTCCCAAGGACAAAGTCGCCGAAGCGGAGCGCATGTGGAAGCAGGAATGCGCGCCCCTCATGATCAAATCACCGGGCTGCAAAAGCGAGGAATTTCTGCGTAACCGGGACAATCCCGGCGAGATGATCTCGCTCAGCACGTGGGAGAATCAGGCGGCGATCGACAAGTACCGCGAGAGCGAGGCGCACAAGAAAATCCAGCAGCACACGCGCTCGCTCGTGGGCGTCGCCAAAGTCGACGTGAAGAGCTACGAGGTCGCGGGATAGGTTAGCCGCGGCAGACGATCCACTCGCGCGGGAACTTATTCAGGCTTTCGCAGCGGTCTTTTCGGACCACCAGCGTCTCGCCGAACTGAAGCCCCATCTTTTCGTCCTTCGTGATCACGTTGGGCTGAATCACGATGACCATGTTCTCGCGAAAGACGATATCGCCTTCCTCGTGGCGCGCGGTGCTCTTCGTCTGGAAGATCGGCGGATATTGGTTGGCGCCGTGGATCAGATCGTCGTAGATCGTGTACCCGCGGCGATGCACGATTTCGGCCGCTTCTTCGGCTTCGCGCACGGTCGTGCCGTCCTTGATCGCGGCGGCTAGCACCTGAAAGGTCTCGACCGCCGCGTCGTGAAGATTCTTCCACTCCGGCGTCGGCCCTTCGCCGATCGAATAGGTCCGGTGAATTTGCCCGCTGTAGCCCGAGTACGCGCCGCTGATCTCGGTGATGATGCAGTCGCCGCGCTGGAGCTTTCGGTTCGAATGGTACTGTGACGGAACGGGGAAATGCGGGTCGCGCATCGGCATGCTGGTCATAAAATGTATTCCCGCGTAGCCGCCGGCTTTTAGATATACCGGCTCGATCAGCGCCGGCAGCTCGTCCTCGCGCATCCCCGCAATGATGCCCTCCGCGAGCGAGCGCATCGAGTCGTCGGTGAGCTGCGAGGCGATGCGGATGCGCTCGATCTCCTCGGAGCTTTTGATCGTGCGCAGCACGCGGAACTTCCCGCCCATCTCGACAAGCTTGGCGCCGGAAAGGCGGTCGCGCATCTTTTGATACTGGGTGTGCGGAATAGAGCCTACGAGACCGATCTTCTTGTCCGCGAGTTCGCGCTCCTGAAGCAGCGCCGCGATGCCGTTGCCGGTGTTCGCACCGGCCCAGCGGACGTCCTTCACGACGGACAGGACGCGCGCCATCGGCACATGGTTGTAAAGCTGCATCAGCAGCACGGGATCGCGCCCCGCCTGAAAGAGCACGTAGGCCTCGCGGCCGCCGGGCCAGTCGGTGAGCCAGTAAACTTCGGACGCATAGCGTCCGGCGCCGTAGACGAGCAGCGCGTCCAGGCCGTTCTCTTGCATCAGCGCGTTGACGCTCTTATGGCGCGCAGCCAGCTCGGCATCGGAAAAAATTACGAATTGTGAACGTTCACGCATTCAACACACCTCGTTAAAGGGTTTCAGGGTTGAAAGGTTTAACGTTAAAAAAAGTAAAATCGTCAAGGATTTTCGCCGAAGGTTTTAACCCTTCAACATTTAACCCTTAAACCCTTAAACTAGATTTTCAGGAGTTTCTTGGCGGTGCCTTCAAGCATCATCAACTTTTCGGACTCGGGGCAATCGAGCGCTTCGATCTTCTCGACGCTGAGCCAGTCGCCCAGCGTGTACGGATAGTCGGTGCCGACCATCAGACGATCGGCGCCCGCGACTCGACGAAGATAGTCCAGGCTGTCGGTGCGGTAGATCATCGTGTCGAAATAAAGATTTTTCTTCATGATCTCGCTCGGCGGCGACGAAGACGACGGCGCTCGCGGTCCGCGCCGCACGCGAAAGCCCTGGTCGAGGCGGCCGATCTGGTAGGGGAAGAAGCCGCCGCCGTGCAGCACGCAGAGCTTGAGGCCGGGAAAACGGTCGAAAACGCCGCTGTAGCTCATGTACGCGAGCGACAGCGTACTGTCGGCGGGATTGCCGCAGATGAGGCGGAGGCCGTAAGGCCCCATCTTGTCCGAGCCCGCGACGTCCTCCGGGTGCATGACGAGGAGCGCGTCCAGCTCCTGGGCTTTTTTCCAGAACGGATCGAAAAATTCACTGTTAAAATACTGTCCGTTGACGTTCGACGCGATGTAGCCGCCGCGGAGGTTGAGATTTTTCACCGCGTGCTCGAGCACCGCGGCCGCCCGCGTCGGGTCCTGCAGCGGCGCGGCGGCGAGGCCGACGAAGCGATCCGGATGTTTGAGCGTCAGATCACGGATACCGTCGTTATATCCGCGGCACCACGCCTCGCCGTCTTTGCCGTCGAGCGGATAGCCCAGGCTCGATGTGTGCGGGATCAGCGCGCCGACGGCGATCTTCCCGCGCTCCATGGCCTCGAAGCGTTCTTTGAGGCCCGCGAGATCGTCCGTCACGTTGAACGACCGCCCCCCGGCGAACGAGATCGCGGTCTCGCCGGGCTTGGTCTCCTTTGCGACGACCCCGGCTGATTTTCCGCCGCGAGCGGCGTCGAGCAGAGATTCGGGTAAATAATGATGGTGAATGTCGATCGCGCAGACGCGCATGTGAACTCCTTAAACGGCATCCTCGGGGCGATCGTATTTAGCGCGTCCGCGCCGCTCTTTGATCGTCGGATAGGCGACGATCGAGACGGTGATGACGATCAAAATCAAAACGCTCGGGAAGGCGAGCCATTTCGCGCCGTACGCCGCCGTCGAAATCCAGAGATAATTCTCGCCGATTTTTCCCAAGATAAGTCCCAGCACGAGCGGCGGCCGCGGCCATCCGTAGAGCAGCATGAAATAGCCGAGCGTGCCGAAAATGAGCGTCACGACCAGGTCGTAGATGCTGTTATTCGCCGTGAACGAGCCGATGAAGACCAGCACGAGAAGGAACGGGATCAGCAGCGAGCCGCGGATGAAAGTGAGCGCGGCGAGATGGTTGAGAATCAGAAAGCTGATGCCGGCGACGATGATGTTCGAGATGATGAGAATCCAGACCATCGCGAAGGTCACATCGAGGCGCGACTTGAGCATCTCCGGTCCCGGCTGCAGGCCGACGATCAGCAGCGCGCCCAGCAGCAGCGCCATGCTCGCGCTGCCGGGAATGCCGAAGGCGATCGTCGGGATCAAATCCCCGCCGCGCGTCGAGTTGTTGGCGGCGCCCGGCCCGAGCACGCCTTCGACGGCGCCCTTGCCGGCGCGGCTTTTGTCTTTGAGGCTCCGCGCCGCGTGGCCGTAGGCGATCCACTGCGCGACGTTGGCGCCGAGCACCGGCAGAACGCCGAAGTAGACCCCGATCAGGCTGCAGCGCACGACGAGCCAGAAGTGCCGGAAGGTGTCCTTGACGCCTTCCATGACGCCTTTCAGTTTTTCCTTCGGCGCCTGCGAGATGGCGGTGCCGCGGACGGCGAGATCGATGATTTCAGGGATCGCGAACATGCCGACGACGACCGGCGTCACGTCGAGGCCGTCCCACAGATAAAGCGAGCCGAACGTGTAGCGGAGCGAGCCGGTCTGCGGGTCGACGCCGATCGCGGCGAGCATCAGGCCGATGCCGCCGGCGAGCAATCCCTTGATGAGCGACGTGCCGGCGAGCGTTCCGATGAACGTGATGCCCATGATCGTGATGATGAAAAGCTCCGGCGAGCCGAACAGCAGCACCAGCGGTCGCATGATCGGGATCGAGATCGCGAGCGACAGCGCGCCGATCGTTGCGCCCAGCAGCGAGCTCATGATGGCCGCGCCGAGTGCGCGTCCCGCCTCGCCCTTCTTCGACATGGGATAGCCGTCGAGAATCAGCGCGGCGGACGAGCTCTCGCCGGGAATGCCGAAAAGAATCGACGTGAGATCCCCCGTCGTGCCGGTGACGGCGAGCATGCCGAGCAGAAAGCAGAATGCCTCGATCGGCGTCTTGATGGTATAGGAGAAGGGCAGCATCAGGGCGAGCGTCGCAAGCCCGCCGATGCCCGGCAGCAGCCCGACCCAAAAGCCGATGACGATGCCGAGCAGCAGGTAGCCGAACGCCGGCCAAGCGAGAACCTGCCAAAAGCCGCTGATGAATGCCTCGATCATGGACTAATCGCCCGTCCCGAGCAGCTTCTGCATCTTCTGCACGACGTCCGGCGACGCGCCGACGACTTCTTTGGCGAGCTTCTGAAGCTTCACACCGTCGATCGGCTCGACGTCGAGCTTTCTCTTCTCAGCCTCGGCTATATACGCCGGGTCTTTGACTATTTTGTCGAAGGCGGCGCGCATGATATTCACGCGATCCGCCGGCACTTTCGGCCCGAAAACGAGCGGCCTGCCGAAATCGCTCGCCGCGAGGACGACGGTGGTGAGACGGCGTCCGGTGGCGTTGGTTTTATATTTGTCCATCAGCTCATAAATCGTCGGAGGATCCTTCAGGCGCGGGTCGCGTTTCTCGCCGGTCTGGAAGAGAACGTTGGTGAAGCCGGTCTTCCGCCATGTGATGAAGGGCTCGCGCGCGAACCACGCCGTAATCGTGAACGCCCGGCATTGCACTTCGCCGCGCTCGACGGCGAGATCGACGTCGCCGCCGGACTGGTAGCCGACGACGATGTCGAACTTCGTGCCGATCACCTCTTCAAGGAGCTTCGGCAGCCAGTAGCCCGTCGAGGAGGTTCCGTTCGAGCCGCATTTCGGCGGCGTCGAGGCGTTCTTGACGTCGTCGATCGACTTGTACGGCGTGTCGCTGCGCATATAGAGAAGATGGTTGGACACGACGGGGCTGCCGAGGAAGTGGAACTTGCTCCAATCGAACCGGACCTCGGGTTTCTTCGACAGCTGGTCGAAATAGAGTGCCGGGTAAATCGCTCCGATCGTAAGGCCGTCGGGCTTCGCCACACTGTAGACGTTGTTCGCGGCGATCATGGACGCGGCGCCCGGCATGTTCTGGATGATGACGTTGGGGCTGCCCGGGATGTATTTCGGCAGGTACTCGGCCATGAGACGCGGATAGAGATCGTACGCGTCGCCGGCTTTGGTGCCGACGATGATCGTGATCGTTTTGCCTTTGTAAAAGTCCTGCGCGAAAAGAGGCGCGGCGGCGCCTAGGAGCAGGATCTGCAGTGCTAAATATAACAGCACAGCGCGCGGATGCGCGGAAAATCTCATAGTCCCTCCGTTGTCTTGCTGTGTAAGGTTTT
>DATFWH010000297.1:0-2876 GCA_035259465.1 Binatia bacterium | reverse complement strand
GAGCGGCTTCCGGCCGCTCGTGCTCGGGCGGCTGCGCTCGCGCCGGAGCGGCTATGTCGTTGCGTCGGAGACGTGCGCGCTCGACCTCATCGAGGCGGAATACCTGCGCGAAGTCGAGCCGGGCGAGATCATCACGTTCGGCCCGCGCGGCATGGAGTCGCTGAAGCCGTTTCCCCCGGCGCCGCACGCGAAGTGCATCTTCGAATATATTTATTTCTCGCGGCCGGACAGCAATCTATTCGGCCACAACGTTTATCAGGTGCGGAAAGAGCTCGGGCGACAGCTCGCGCGAGAGAGCGCCGTCCCGGCCGATCTCGTGACGCCCGTCCCGGACTCGGGCGTGCCGGCGGCGATCGGCTACGCCGAGCAGTCTAGCATTCCGCTAGAGTTCGGGCTAATCCGCAACCACTACGTCGGCCGCACATTCATCGAGCCGCAGCAGTCAATCCGCCATTTCGGAGTCAAGATCAAGCTCAACGCGCAGCGCGAGGTGCTCGAAGGTAAACGTGTGGTCGTGGTGGACGACTCGATCGTGCGCGGCACGACCAGCCGGAAGATCATCCGCATGCTGCGCGACGCGGGCGCGAAAGAAGTGCACATGCGCATCAGCTCGCCGCCGACGATCAGTCCCTGCTACTACGGTATCGACACGCCGACGCGCTCGGAGCTCATTGCCTCGAACAATTCCGTCGAGGAGATCCGCCGCTTCATCGAGGCGGACACGCTAGCGTACCTGAGCCGCGAAGGCATGTATACGTTCTTGAACGGACAAAAACACGGTTTCTGCGACGCCTGCTTTACCGGGGAGTATCCTGTCCATTTCGACGACGAGGGACACACGCGACAGCTGCACTTGTTCGATGCTATGCAACAGCGGTAGCGCGGCGTTTTACCAACCGCGTTGACAAACGACGGCTGCGACGATAAGCGAAAGCCGTCATGTCGCTATACTTCCTTAAAGCAGCGCGTCTCTTTTTCGTTGCCGCCATCGCGGTATTCGCGATTTTATCATCCCGCTCCCATGCGCAGTCAGACGCCGAGACTGTGCTCTCGCGCGTAAACGCGCTCGCGCCGAAAGACCGGCAGGACGTGCTCGTCGCCGGCGCACGCAGCGAGGGGGTGCTGGAATGGTACGGCTCGCTGCAGGCCGCCGACGTGAGGGAGCTCCTCGACCTTTTCAAGAAAAGATATCCCTTCATCGAGGTGCGCTACACGCGCGGCGGCGGCACCAACGTCGTGGGGCGCGCGCTGACCGAGCGCAAGGCGGGCGCCGACCGCGCCGACATGATCATGGGGCGCGGCAGCCTTCACGATACGCTCATGAAAGCGGGCATGGTTGCCAAAAATCTGACGCCGGTCCGGCGCGACATCCGCGACGGTTTCATGGACTCCGCCGGCGCCTTCTTCGGCACCTATACCTACAGCCTGGTGCCCGGCTATAACACCAAGCTTGTGCCGGCCTCCCAGGTGCCGGCGTCTTATCGCGACCTGCTCGACCCGGCCTGGAAAAACCAGATGGCGATGGATTACGAGGGGTACGACTGGTTGGCCGGGATGCTCGATCTTATGGGCGAAGCGAAGGGGCTCGAATTCGCTCGCGCGATGGCGCGGCAGGGCGTGCGCCTCCAGCGCGGCCACACGCTGCTCACGCAGCTCATGGCGGCCGGGGAATTCAAGCTCATCGTCGACGGCTACAACTATCAGTTGCAGACATTCAAGGAAAAGGGCGTGCCGGTCGACTACGTGGTGACCGTGACCGACCCGATGATCCTCAAGGAGCCCAGCGGCATATGGATTCTTAAGCGGGCGCCGCATCCGCACGGGGCGGCGCTGCTGGTCGATTTACTCTTCTCGCGCGAGGTCCAGCAGATCTTCGTCGGCCAGAACCGCCTGGCGGCCCGGAAGGACATGGACTGGAACTTCGGCGGCAAGCGCGTCGGCAAGATCCACATCCTCTCCGCCGAGCAGTGGGGGCCGAAATACGATCGACTCGTGAAGCAGTTCGGGGAGATCTTCCGTCCGGGCGGCTGACGCTTCGCTCTCATTTTGGCGCGCAATCGTGCGATTGCGCCCGCCGCGCTTCGAACACAACGGGACGCATCACGCCCCAGTGGCGTCGTTGAATTGCGAGTATAAGACGAGCCGGGCCAGGGCAAATGACTTTGCCCTGGCCGCTCATCGAATAAAAAAGAGGAAGGTTCCTACTTCAGGTGACGATTGACGAGTTTCGTCATCTCGAACATCGTGACCTTTTTCTTGCCGCCGAAGACCGCTTTGAGATTGTCATCGGCGTTGATCATCGTCCGCTTGGTTTTGTCCTGAAGCCCCTTGCGCTTGATGTAGGCCCAGAGTTTTTTCGTAACCTCAGTGCGCGGCAGCGCCTTGCTTCCGACCACTTCAGACAAAGCCGCGGACGGCTGCATCGGCTTCATGAATGCAGCATTGGGTTTGCGTTTCGCCATTTTCTCCTCCTTGGAGTTTGGGGATTTACTAGCCGAGCTTATAGCAAAGGCGGGTTTTGTTTACCAGCCTTTTTTTCGCCTTTTCTCAGGGCAAAAGTCGCTTCTTCGTCGATGCGCCAGCCGCCGTCGGCCGCTGTCAGAATGACCCCGTACGCCGCTTCCGCGGCGGGGGCGGAAACGTATCCCTGGAGGACGTCTTCCAGCACTCGCGCGGGTGCGCGGCTGAACGGGCTGCCCAGGCCACCTCCGCCGGGACGCTCGAGGCGAAGCAGATCGCCGTTATGCAGAATGTGGTCGCCGAAGCGCGACGGCAGGCGGGTTTCGTTCTTGGCGCCGGGGTTGACGACGCATGCGCCTGTCATTCCGTCTTTTCCGCCGCTGATGCCTACCGGTGCCACAGAGTGTTTGTCCGTG
>DATFWH010000296.1:0-3318 GCA_035259465.1 Binatia bacterium | reverse complement strand
CGAGCCATGGCGGCTTCGCCGGGGTGCTGATCGCGATCTGGCTCTATGTGCGAAAGTATCGCGACATCGGCTTCCTAGCGCTCGCCGACCGGCTCGCCGCTCCCGCCGTGGCGGCGGCGTGCTTCATTCGCATCGGTAATTTCTTCAACTCGGAGATCGTCGGCCGGCCGTCCGACGCGCCCTGGGCGGTCGTGTTCCTGCGCGTCGACAATCTCCCCCGCCACCCGGTGATGCTCTACGAGTCGCTCGCCTACGCGTTCATCGCCGCGGCGCTCTACATCGCCTATCTGAAAACCCGCATCGCCGCCGTCCCCGGCCGCCTCGTGGGCGCCGCGCTGGCCGCCAGCTTCAGCGCGCGATTTATCCTCGAATTTTTCAAGGAGGATCAGGTTCCGTTCGAGCGCGGCATGCTGCTCAACACGGGGCAGCTCTACAGCGTGCCGTTTATTCTGGCGGGGCTATGCTTCTACTTCTTGTCGCGGCGGAGGACGCCATGATAAAAATATTTCTTGCCGCTGCGGTCGCGTTGCTGTCGGCCGCGGCGTATGCGGCGGCGCAAAAGATTCCCGAAAAGGCCGTGGTCGCGATCGATCCCTCGCTCGATGCGCTCGTCTCTCCCGACGCGAAGTTGGAATTGGTCAAAGGCGGCTTCGGCTTCACCGAAGGCGCGCTTTGGGTCCAGCAAGGCAAGAGCGGCTATCTCCTCTTCAGCGACATCCCCGCCAACGTCATCTATAGATGGACGCCCGACGGCAAGGTCTCGGTCCATCTCGACCACAGCGGCTACGCCGGCCGGGACATCTGGCGCGTCGGCTTCATCCAAACCAACGGCAAAGAGAAAAGCGACCCGCTCTACGAAGAATTCCCGATGATCGGATCGAACGGCCTGGCGCTCGACCGCCAGGGCCGGCTCGTCATCGCGACCTGGGCGGGCCGCTCGATCGACCGCATCGAGAAAAACGGCAAGCGCACCGTGCTCGCCGACCGCTACGAAGGCAAGCGCTTCGGCGGCACGAACGACCTCGTGGTCAAAAAAGACGGCGCGATCTATTTCACCGACGGCTACGGCGGCCTGCGCCAGAGAGAGAACGATCCCAAGAAAGAGCTCGACTTTGCCGGCATCTTCATGCTCCGCGACGGGAAAGTGACGCGCATCATCTACGACATCGCGCGGCCGAACGGCCTCGCCTTCTCGCCCGACGAGAAATATCTCTACGCCAACGGCGGCCGCGACAAGTTCATCAAGCGCTACGAAGTCCAGGCCGACGGCACGGTCGCCAACGGCAGGATGTTCATCGACATCAGCCCCGATCAGACTCCCGGCATCACCGACGGCATGCGGATCGACAGCAAGGGCAACGTCTACGAGACCGCGGCGGGCGGCGTCTGGGTGATCTCGCCCGAGGGCAAGCATCTCGGCACGATCCTCACGCCCGAGCTCGCCGCGAACGTCGAGTTCGGCGACCCCGACCGCAAGACCCTCTACATCGCGGCGCGCACGAGCATCTATAAAATCCGCGTCAACACACCGGGGCTGCCCTAGCCTTTGGAGCTGCGAATCCAATCAGGAGGAGACACATGTCTCATGCAAATCTAGCGCGCAGACTTGTATCGATCGTCGCTTGGGTTTTCGTGCTCGCTCTGCGGGAGTCTCCCCGCGCAGACCAAACCCAAACGGACAGAGATCGGAGGAGAGCCGCCGAAATCACTCCTGTGGATCGGCAACAGCTTCTTTTACTACAACAACAGCATGCACAACTACGTCAACAATCTGATGCGAGCCGCGGACCCGAAGAGCGTGCCGCGCTCGACATCGGTCACCATCAGCGGATCGGGCATGGACTGGCACGACGTCGAGTCGTACTTCCGGCCAAACGGCCTCGGCGCCTATTCCTTCGTCGGCGACAACGAGATCGTCTTCAATAAATTCGATAAACCGTTCGACGCCGTCATCCTTTCGGACTGCAGTCAATGCCCGGTTCACCCGCAGCTCAAGCGCGTTTTTCACGAATACGCCAAGAAGCACAGCGACACCATTCGCAAGCATGGCGCGAGACCCGTCTTCTTGATGACATGGGCCTATAAAGACAAGCCCGAGATGACCGCGCAATTGGCGGAGGAATACACCGTCGCCGGCAACGCGAACGACACGTTGGTAATCCCCGCCGGCCTCGCCTTCGCCAAAGCGATCGCCAAGCGGCCCGATTTGGAGTTTTATCAAGCCGACAAGAGACATCCGGCCCTGATCGGAACCTATCTGGCAGCCTCGACCGCTTATGCCGCGATCTATAAGAAATCACCGGTCGGCAATTCCTACATCGGCTCCATCGACGCCAAAACCGCCAACTTTTTGCAATCGGTCGCGTGGGAAACGGTCCAAGAGTACTTCGGCAAATAAGAAAATCAGGAGGTGTCGAGATGCGCTCCATCGTTTTGGCCATAACGACCGCGGCGCTCCTGTTCGCGGGCGCGCCGCTCGAGGCGCAGAGCTGGAAGATGCCGCCTGACGGCGAGCGCTGCCCGTCGAAATGGGGCGCGGGCGACCAGCGCGGCTCCGGCAACTTGATGAAGCCGGAGACGGTCTTGCGCGCGGCGAAGCTGATCAAGAGCGGCGAAGTCTTCGAGCTCGGCGCGGTCTTGTCGCCCGATCCCAAAGAGGCCTTCATCAACGGCAACCGGGTTTTCAATATCTATACGAAGCCCGCGCTGCCGGTGGCGAACGCCCGGCAGGAGAACGAGGAGCTGGTCGTGACCGAGCTCGGCCAGATCGGCACGCAGTTCGACGCCTTCGCGCACCAGATGTGGGGCGACAGCTTTTACAATTGCTTCAAGCTCGGCGAGATCGGCACGCGCAGCGGCTTCAAAAAGCTCGGCGTCGAGAACGTCGGCGGCCTCATGACGCGCGGCGTGCTCATCGACGTCGCCGCTTTCAAAGGCGTCGATCTGCTGCCGAACTCCTACATCATTACTCCCGACGATCTCGAGCAGGCGCTCGCCAAAGCCGGCTTGAAGCTCGAGCGCGGCGACGCGGTGATCATCCGCACGGGCTGGGGCAAGCTCATGGGCAAGGAGAACCAGCGCTACGGCTCGGCGAGCCCGGGGATCAGCATCGCCGCAGCGCAGTGGCTCGTCGGACGCGAGCCGATGCTGATCGCGGCGGACAACTGCTGCGTCGAAGTGCGTCCTTCCGAGCCGGGGCAGAGTCTGCCGGTGCACGCGATGATGCTGATCCAGCACGGCGTTTATCTGCTCGAGAATCTGGAGCTCGACAAGCTGGCGGCGGCGCGCGCGTATGAGTTCGCCTTTATCGTCCAGCCG